>DASPMT010000125.1:0-3806 GCA_035626935.1 Phycisphaerales bacterium
GCGGCACGCTCTTCCTCGACGAGATCAACAGCGCATCGCCCGCGATGCAGCTCAAGCTCCTGCGGGTGCTGCAGGAGAAGCGGTTCGAGCCCGTGGGTGGGAACCAGACCATCGAGACCGACGTCCGCGTCATCCTCGCCAGCAACCAGCCGCTTGAGGACCTCGTCGCCCAGGGCCGGTTCCGCCAGGACCTCTACTACCGCGTCAACGTCGTGAAGATCGAGCTCCCGCCGCTCCGCGAGCGCATCAGCGACATCCCCGCGCTGGCCGAGCACTTCCTCCGTCAGCACGCCGCCTCGATGGGCAAGACGATCGTCGGGTTCGATGCCCCGGCCATGGATGCGCTGCGCCGGTACCCCTACCCCGGCAACGTCCGCGAGCTCTCCAACATCGTCGAGCGGGCTTGCGTCCTCACGCGCACGCCCACCATCCACGCAGACGACCTCCCTACGCACGTCGCCGCACCCGCGACGATCGCGGGCGCACCGCCCCTCGCCCGGATCGGGCCCGGCGCCGCTCTTTCCAGCCCTGACAACCGCGGGCTCGACGCGGCACTCAAGGAGCCGGAGAAGCAGATCATCCTTTCAGCGCTCAAGGCCGCAAACTGGAACCGTGTCCGCGCCGCCGAGGCGCTCAACATCAACCGCACCACGCTCTACAAGAAGATGAAGTCCCTCGGCATCGACCCCGCTCGAGATTCACTGGCCGGATGAGTGTGGAATTCCAGCAGCCCTCGTCGCTTCGGACAAGCTCGGTTCCGCCGGCCGCCCGCGCGATGCCGCGAACAACCCCTCAGCACCCCGCGAAGAACGCGTCGATGAACGCGATGAAGTCGTTGTTGTCGAGCGCTCCGTCGCCGCCCGCGGCTCCTCCCACGCTCCCGACGTCCGCCACCAACCGGTTCTCGTCGAAGAACGCGTCGATGAAGACGACAAAGTCGTTGTTGTCGAGCACGCCGTCAGGACCATAAGCCCCGCCCGTTCGACCGACGTCCGCCGCGCAACCACCGCACACCGGATAGCCTCCAACCAGCGCTCGGTCGATGAACCCCGGGCGCAGCAGCTCCGCCAGGCCAAGGCCGCCCATCGCGATGTCCGGCAGCCCGCCGTCGCCGGGCGTCCACGCGGGATCGACCGTCGAGCGCCGGTAAAGGATGGTGGCGCCGCCACGGAACGCCTGACGGGCGCCGACGCGGTACGCGTGGTACGCCGCGCCGGCCTCGCGGATGCCGCCCCCGTCCGCCCGCGCCGCGAGCCCCAGCAGGGCCGTCAACGTCGAGACCTGGCCCTGAAAGTTGCCGAAGTTGTCCGCGGCGTACCCGCCCCACTCCGGCTTCGTCGTCCCCGCCGAGAACACCGTGAACCACCGCGCCCAGTTGTCGTCGGTCCACGCGGCCGAGGAAGACGATACGTTGGCGACCTGCGTTCTCCACGCGGGGCTGTTGCGGTAGCGCTCCGTCAGCAGCATGGGATAGACGCTCACAAACGCGGGCTGGAAGCCGAACCAGTTGGACGTGATCGGTTGCTCGACGACGACCCCCGCGTACGGATGGTTCGGACGGTGGAGCCAGTGCTCGTACGCGTCGCGCGACTGCGCACCGCCGTAGAACGCGGCCTGCTCGACAAACATCATCCCTTCGTGAAAGGGGCGGAGCGCCGAGTTGACGTCCGGCCCCCCCGCCGCCACCCCCTTCAGATACATCCAGCGGTTCGTCGCTGTCAGGTACGCGTCGTGGTTGCGCACCCCGCAGCAGATGGCGCGGGCGGCGCTCACGATCTCCGCATCGTCGGAGTAGTAGTTTCCAGCGCGGGCCGCCGCCGCCACGATCTTCATCGTGCTCATCGTCGCGAACTCGGGGTCCCAGCCCGGTTTCGCTGCGCCGGTGAGCGGGTCGATCCAGTGCCGGTAGGTTCCATCGGCGGTTCGCGAAGGCGCCGGGCCGGGCAACCGGCCGGCGTAGCGCTTCAGGATCAGCCGCACGAGCGGGCGTGCCTCGGGGTCGCCCAGCACGTCGTCACCCGCCAGCAGCAGCAGCACGGCCCATGCTGCGGCATCCGGCGTCGCCGGATGAAAGAGCGTGCCGCCCGGCACGACGTTCCCGTCGATCACCCACCCCGCCGGCTCGCCGGAAGGAGAGATCAGGCTCTTGGCAAACCGCACCTGGTTCGCAAGCTCGTCAGCCATCCAGGCTTCAAATCCGAGTCGTCCATCGGACGCATCGGTGATCCGCACGGTCTCGGCGAGCCGACCGACCAGCAGCGAGCCGTCAAAGCCCGCCGCGATCCGGCTGGCCGCCGGCCCCGCGTCGCCGACGCGCGCGTAGTCCGCCAGCGGACCACCTGCTCCGCGGGCGGCTGACGCCGTCATCAGCCGGATGCCTCCGTCGGCGTCGCTGATAAACAGGCCGCCCTCCCCCGCAGCGCCGTGGTGGTCGCTGAACGCGATCGAGACGGCGCCGGCGCCCGCATTACCCACCTGAACCGTTTGTCCGCTGACAAGGCCGTGCCTGTGCACGCTCCCGTTGTGCAGGAGGAGAAACAGCGAAGGACCGGCGCGGTCGTACGCCAGGCCTCTCACCCCCGCGGCGGTCGCGAAGCCCTGCGCCATCGTCGCCGTCGCGTCGTTACGCCCCGCGGTGTAGACCATCACACCCCCGGGCGAACCGGCGTACAGCCTTCCACCGGCGTGCACCAGCGGGAAGCTCTCTGCCGAAGCGATGGCGACACCGTGAAGCGGGAGCGTCGCGAACCGCGACGCGACGCCGGTCTCGACGTTGAGGCGAACGATCTCGTCCGTGCGGTCGGTAAGGGTGTCGGTTCGTGCCGGACGCTGCAGCGTGACAAACAGCAGCCGCCCGCTCTCGCTGAGGCAGACCCTTCCTATCCGCGCCGTCGTCGGGTCCAGACCCGACACGGTTGCGACGAAGTCACTCACTCGGCGGTTCAACCGTTCGATGCCGCGGATGTCGCGGACGGTTACCGTCACACCGTCGCTGGCCGCCCACAGCCCGCCCATGCCCGAGCTCGCTACATACCGCTCGTTTTCCTCAGCGGGTGCGGCTACAGGCGTGTACACCGGCTGTGCTGCCGCCACGCCGCACGCGACGAGCGTCCAAAGAGCCGGGCATCGCCAGATCGAAGCCATATTCACCTGACCACCTACGAACAGGAGCCACCCGCCGGTTCCGGTCCGCACCATTCTTCCCTGGCAAACCGCGGCGCAGCCCCGTCGTCATGAGAAAAAGACAAAGCGCGGCCGGCGGCCGCGCTTTGAGAACCAACGCCCCACGCGTCAGCAACTACTCATCGCACCCGGTAAAGAACAGGTCGATGAAGACCACAAAGTCGTTGTTGTTCCACTGGCCGTCGGGCCCCGGGACACCCCCGGTGCTCCCGAAGTCCGCGATCGGGTTTTGGGAGAAGAAGTAGTCGATGAACACCACAAAGTCGTTGTTGTCCAGCGCGCCGTCTGCCCCCGGCACGCCGCCGGTGCTGCCGACGTCCGCCGGTCCGCACTGCTCCGGGCCGGTGCCCCCTTGTGTAAAGGTCCAGTCGTCGAAGTAGATCGTCCCGCTCGACCCTGTCACGCTGGGGTTGAACCGGCCGAACGTGACCTTCGCGCGGTCGGGCCACCGGGTCTGCCCGGCCGGGGGGTTCGGCCACGTCCCCGCCGGTGGCAGGTCGTAGTTCCCCGGTGCGTTGTCCTCCACCTGGTCCTTCCACCCCTTGCGGTCGACGGTGCGGGCGGGCCACGTGATCGAACGCTGCAGCCAGACGCCGCCGGTGGTGCCCCAGTGCAGCGCCTCG
>DASPMT010000126.1:0-5148 GCA_035626935.1 Phycisphaerales bacterium
GGTACCCGTACGAGCACGACGTCTGCGTCCAGTTCGTCCACTGTTTCAGCGGCGTCACGATCCCCGCCGTCTCGCCCGGGAGGTTGGTGTGCGGCCGCGTCCCGAACCCGAACTTGCGGATCGCGTCGTAGTGCTGCTCGAAGCTCATCCGGGCGCACCCGATCGTCATCCCGATGTTCGACGAGTTGACCAGCACCTCCTGCCACGTCTGCGTCGAGTGCCCGTGGACGTCCCTCACCCACCGCGCGCCGTACGGAACGCGGTACGTGCCGCCGTGGGTGTTCATCACTTCCTTCGGCTTGGCAAGCTGCAGCTCCGTCACCGCCGCCCACATGAACGCCTTGAACGTCGAGCCCGGCTCGTACACGTCCTCGATGCACCGGTTCCGCCCGAGCGCTGGGTTGATCGAGCGCGCCTTGTCTTCGCGGATGATCCGCCACCGCTGCCCCGGCACCGGCGGATCGTCCTTCTCCAGCGGTGTCACCCAGTCGTAATCGCGGATCCCCGGTATGTCCCGGATGATGTCCACCATCGCCAGGATCTCGCCCGTCGCCGGGTCCATCATCACGGCGCGCCCGCCCGCCGCGTCCGCTTCCACGACCCCGCGGTCCAGCTCCTCCTCGACGATCCGCTGAAGCTCGAGGTCGATCGACAGCGCGACGTCGCTCCCGCGCACCGGCGGCTGATACGCGTCGGGAGCCACCCACAGCGGCTTGCCGCGGACGTCCGCCGTGTACGTGAACGTGCCGCTCCTGGGCGCCAGCGGCTTGTCCAGCAGCTTCTCGCTCCCCATCAGGCCCTTGTCGCCGAACCCAACCTTCCCCAGCAGCGACCCCACCACATCATCCGCGTTCATCTCCCGCACCTGCTTGGTCTCAAGCTGAACCCCGGGGATCTTCAGCGCCCGCACAAGGTCCACGCGGCTGTCATCCAGCACCCCCCCGATCGGCACGTACCGCGCTAGCGCCGGCTTCGCGTTCAACTCGTCGTCTCCCTGACCTCCTTCCCCCGGCTCTGCGGGAGAAGGAGCCGCCGGCTCTGCGACGGCGGATGAGGGTGCTTTGCCGGGTGCAACGCCGCTCGTCGCATCAGCGTGCGCAAGCTCTGCCCCGTTCGCGGACACAGCTCGATGAGCCCCCTTCGCCTTCTCCCTCGCCGCCCATTCCGCCTTCTTCCCCTCGTTGGACGCCATCCGCGTCAGCACCTTCGCGCCGATCTCCTCCGGCTTCATCCCCATCGCCCCCGCCAGCTTCACGATCGCCTCGTCGGTGTTCTTCGTGGGGAACGCCTCCGGGTCGATCACCACCCGGTAGCCGAACCGCGACGCCGCCAGCACCCGCGCCCGCCGATCGGTGATGTCGGCCCTGCGCGCCGGCTCCACGACCGTCACCTCGCGGTCACTCATGTGTGCAGCCAGCTCCTCGCTCGGAGCGAGCTGGAGCTGCGCCACGCGTCCTCCCATCACCGCCAGCATCGCCGTCACGCCCGCCGCCAGCGCAACGCCCACCAGGTTCACGCGCTGATCCGGATCGGACAGGCGCGCGGGGATCGAACGGAACCAGTTCAACGGGAAAGGCTTGTCCATGTGCGGCGACTCCATCCGCCTGCGAATCTTCGTTCCATCACAACCGGCGGCTCAGCGCCCCGTGTTGACGCCCCCGCCGTACGCCCGGTCGTCGGGCGTCGGCGCGGCGGCCGTGCGCCGCGTGTTGTGCGCAAACGCCGGTTGGCGCCCCGCCGGCATCGTGCCCGGACGAGTCGGCGCCAGCTCGATCGCCCGCAGCGTCCCAAGCTTCGACGCCAGCTCCTCGATCCGCTTCGGCTCCAGGTTGGCCGCGATCTCCGTCCGCAGCCGCGCCAGCCCCCGGTCCGCCTCCATGATCCGGAGGTTGACCTTTGCCATCTGGTGAACCGCCTCGATCCGTTGCTGACGCAGTGCCAGCAGCGTGCAGGCGAGAAGACCGGCCGAGATGATCAGGACGCAAAGCTTGGCAAACACGGGTGGCCTCGAAAAGGTCGGTAGACCGGGCGGAGAGCGACGAGCCGTGTCTTTACTTTGCCGGGATCTTGATCGTCATCCCGGCACGCAGGCTGTTCTCATCCAGGCTCGGATTCGCAACAAGCAGCGATTCCCAACGCTTCGCGGACCCAAGCTCCTTCGAAGCGATGGACATCAGCGTGTCGCCCTTCTTGATGACGTATGTCCGCGGCCCGGTCTTGGCCTTCTGGGCCGCCGGCTTCTCGGTCGGACGGTTCTCGGTCCTCGTCTGAGGCTTGCTCGAGCGAGCCGCGCCGGTGGGCTCGGCCTGCGTAACGGCAGTCGGAGAGAGCACGGCCGTCCCCATCAGCACGTCACGCGGCGGGATCCGCAGGGTCACACCCTCGCGCAGCACGCCGTTGGCCGACAGCCGCTTGGCGTTGTACGCCGAGAGCTGCTTCGTCAGCCCCTTGTCGCCGTAGTAGCGCTGCGCCAGCGCCGCCATTGTCTCGCCGCGAGCGACGGGGTGCATCTTCTCCACGCCGGTTGAGACCGGGCGGTTGCGCGTCACCGGTGATTCGCCCAGCGTGTTGACCGGCAGAGTGCCCGGGACCTCAAGGTCCGGCCCTGCGCCGTTGCCCGGCGTCACCTGCGGCGCCGCGGGGGTCGGCAGGCCGGTCTGGTCGATCCCCGCGGCCGGGATAAAGCGGTTCGGATCGGCGTTCAGCACCGGCTGCCCGCCCGTTGGCGCCATGACGGTGGTGGGGGCCATCGTGTTCGGCGTCGTCGGCGTCGGGCCCCCGCTCAGGGCCACCGGCTGAACCTGCCCGTCGATGCCGCCTGAGGAGGGGAGCACAAGCGGGGCCGAGGGTGTCGCTACGGGAATCGAGGTGATCGGATCGACCGTCAGGCCCGTCCCGCTCGGGGTCGCGGCGGTGCTCGTGCCAAGCTCGGTCGAAGCGGGCGCGGCGTTGCGAGCCTTGCCGAAGTGCTCACCCAGGAGCACGGTCACGACGACGATGGCGACAAAGCCGATGAGCAGGGCGAGCTTGGTTTCGCGGTTCACGATGGAGCCTTCCTTGGCGACGCTGGGTGGTGTGGTCGTTGCCCTCCAACCCCCCGCCGCGTCTTCCGTACGCGCAACGGGTGGTTTGGGCTCAACGACGGCGGCAGCGTCCATGCCGTCCGATATCGGCCGCTCCCGCGGTTATTGACCACTTTGCGGCGACGCGATGATGGCACGCACACCGTGCGCTTTCAACCGCGCGCAACAACAACGCTGCCCACGCGAAGCGCCACCGTCGCAGCTCGCCCAGCGAAGCTGACAGGGGAGGTGGGAGTGTGCGAGCGGGGAAAGGGGTGCCACCAGGCTCGGCTCCGCGAGACTGGTGCCGACCCTCCCAAAAGTTTCGCTCCAATCTGAACTTGGCGAATACCAAGCAGCAAATCCCTAAGGCCGCCCAAGGGGTGGCCGGGCAAGTGCCGGGGCCATCAGGCTCGGCACTTGCGAGCCTGATGCCGACACGGCGAACTTGTTCCGGCCCAGCACCGCCTTTTGATCAAGAGGTGCCAACTATTTTCCAAAAAACCGAACAAAAACCTTGCATGCGTACCCGTTTTATGGTAAACTTCGATCCACGCACCCAAATCCCAAGGGGGGATCGATGTACGACACGGAGTTCATCTACAACCGCGCCCTCGCACGGCTGAAACTCGACGCCCTGCGCGTCCTCTCGCGACGCCTCCGGTCCTGCGAAGATGAGGAAAAGGCCGCCGCGCTGGCCATCCGCATCGTCAACACCCGCACGCAGGAAGCCGACCCCAAGGTCGATGAGGACGGCGACAACGCCACACTCGAAACCTACGACCGCAACTCCCCGCTCTACGCTCACCCGTGCGGGACACCGACCACATCCCCGTCCTCCTCGGGCCTGTCCTCGACGTCCTGCGCCCCTCCCCCCCCGACGGGAGCGGGGGCTCCGCCGGCGTCGCAACCGCCGGCGCCGCCACTCCTCTTACCTTCCTCGACGCAACCGCCGGTCTCGGGGGCCACGCCGCCGCGATCGCTCGCCACCTCCCCGCGGGCGCAACCGTCATCCTCAACGACCTCGACGCCGGCAACCTCGACCACGCCGCTGCCCGCGTCGCACGAGAAGCGCCTCATGCCGCCGTCCTCACCCACCGCGGCAACTTCGCTGCGCTCCCTCGCTGGCTCGCCGAGCGCGGCCTTTCCGCCGACCTCTTCATGGCGGATCTCGGCTTCGCCTCATCACAGGTCGACGACCCCGCCCGCGGCCTCTCCTTTAGCCGCGACGGCCCGCTCGACATGCGGCTCGACCCCACCGCCCGCACCTCCGCCGCTGAGCTGATCGCCTCGCTCCCCGAACCCGACCTCGCCCAGATCATCTTCGAGTACGGCGATGAGCGCCACTCCCGCGCGATCGCCCGCGCCATCGTCGAAGCACGCAAGCGGTCCCCGCTCACCACAACCGCGCAGTTCGCCGAAACGGTCCGCGCCGCTCTGCGCGGCAAGGTCCCTCCGCGTGAGGTCACCGGCATCGACCCCGCGACCAAAACCTTCCAAGCCCTCCGCATCGCCGTCAACGACGAGCTCGGCAACCTCCACGCCCTCCTCGATCAGATCGAGAAGGCGGCTCGCCTGCCCCTCCCTGGAGGGGAGGGACCGGGGGCGGGGTTCCAGCGCAGCGTGCAGGTGTCAACGGAACCTTTACGAGAACGACGTCCATGGCTCGCTCCCCGCGCCACCATCGCCGTCATCACCTTCCACTCACTTGAAGACCGCCCCGTCAAGCAGTCCTTCGTCAGGCTCGTCGAATCAGGCCGCGCCGAGCACGCCACACCCAAAGGCAAGCCGATCTCAGGCGACGAGGCCGAGCTGCAGGCCAACCCCCGCGCCCGCTCCGCCAAGCTCCGCGCCGTCCGTCTCGGCGGTCCGATCACACGTTGAAGTACTTGGCCTCCGGGTGGTGCACGACGACCGCCGACGTGCTCTGCTCCGGATCGATCTGCCAGTTCTCAGTCAGCGTGCACCCGATCCGGTCCGGCTGCAGCAGCCGGAACAGCTTCTCCTGATCGCTCATGTCCGGGCAGGCCGGGTAGCCGAAGGAGTAGCGCGAGCCGCGGTACTTCTGCGTGAACAGGTCCTTGAT
>DASPMT010000127.1:0-6834 GCA_035626935.1 Phycisphaerales bacterium
GAAAAAGCTGCTTGTCTCGCTCGCCCTCCTCGGGCTCGCCTCCGCCGCCTTCGCGGCCGACACCTGGACGGTCGATACCCGCCATTCCGGCGTCACGTTCTCCGTCCGCAATTTCTTCGTTCCCGTCGAGGGCACGCTGAAGCTCCAGGAGGGGAAGATCGTGTACGATCCGGCGGATCCCGCCGCGAACTCGGTCGAGGCCGTGATCGCGGTCACGTCGATCAACACGCAGGACGCCGACCGCGACAAGCACCTCAACAACCAGGATTTCTTCCTCACCGAGAAATTCCCGACGGCGACCTTCAAGAGCACCAAGTGGGAAGCCGCGGGCGCGAACAAGTTCAAGGTCACCGGCGACCTCACCATCAAGGACGTCACCAAGCCGGTGACGCTCGACGTGACGCTGCTCGGCACCGGCCCGGGCCCGCGCGGCAGCACGATCTCCGGCTGGCAGGCGGCGACGAAGATCAGCCGCAAGGAGTTCGGCGTCAGCTACGGCCCGTCGATCGCGGACGAAGTCTCGATCACGATCAACGTCCAGGGCATCAAGCAGGCCCCCGCCGCCGCGAAGCAGGGCTGATTTTCCGGGCCGCACGGCCCGCCCCTTTCCGAGGACGGCCGCGAGGCCGTCCTTTCTTTTTCCACCGCCGCCGTGCTACCTTGCGGGCGATGACCTCCGCCGAGCTCCAGCACCTGATCGAGGACGCGACCTTCGACTACACCATGGGGGACACGGACGCCGCCCTCGCGAAGCTCGCCCGGGCCGCCGCCGCGGCCCCCGATTCGTTCGAGGCGTGGCATGCGCTCGCGGAGGTGAACTTCTCGGCGCGCCGGTTCGACGACGCGCTCGCCGCCGCGGAGAAGGCCCACGCGCTGCAGCCCCAGGACCTGTTCATCAACACCACGCTTTCCCGCATCTGGATGGAGAAAGGCGACAAGCCGAAGGCCGAGCATTTCGGCGCCCAGGCCAAGATCCAGGGGTGGAAGGAACAGCTGAAGAATCCCGACGCGCACTGAGCGGCGCGTCGGGATAACGCAAACGCGGATGCGCGCCGGGACGGCGCGCGCCACCCAGGCGATCGCTGGCCGATGGTGGAACGCGCGGTCTCCGCGCGTTGCGGTCGACCCAGAAGTGCTTCGCGACGAGAAGGCGCCAACGCGGCACGGCGCGCCGGGGCGGGGCGCGCCAACTGGCTATCTGTCAGCCGATGGTGGAACGCGCGGTCCCTGCGCGTTGCCTCGAACCCGAATCGCGCGCCGGGACGGCGCGCGCCACCTGGCACGTCAGCCGAGGACGAGCGACCGCCGTCTCCGGCGCCCCCGATCCGGTTGTCAACCGATATCCCCGCCGCGGGCCGCGCTCGTTGACAGACCCCCGAAGCCCGCGCCACGCTCGGCGCCCCCTTTCCACTGCCATGCAGAAGCCCGCCTACCTGCTCGAATTCGAGAAGCCGCTCCGCGAGCTCGAGAAACAGATCGACGCCCTGCACCAGCAGTCGCTCGAGAACAACATCGACGTGGCCTCGGAGCTCGCGGCCATCGAGGAGAAGCTCGAGCAGACGCGCCGGGACATCTACTCGAAGCTGACCCCCTGGCAGCGCGTGCAGGTCGCCCGCCACCCGAAGCGGCCCTACGCCCTCGACTACGTGGCCGCCCTCTGCACCGACTTCCAGGAGCTCCACGGCGACCGGCAGTTCAAGGACGACCAGGCACTGGTCGGCGGCACCGCGTTCTTCGACGGCCGGGCGGTGATGATCATCGCCCAGCAGAAGGGCCGGGACACGAAGGAGAACATCCTCCGCAACTTCGGCATGCCGCAGCCCGAGGGCTACCGCAAGGCCCTCCGCCTCATGAAGCTGGCGGAGAAATTCGGGCTGCCCGTCCTCACCTTTATCGACACGCCCGGCGCCTACCCCGGCGTCGAGTCCGAGGCGCGACATGTTTCCGAGGCCATCGCGGTCAACCTCCGCGAGATGGCCCTCCTCGAAGTCCCGTCGGTCGCCGTCATCGTCGGCGAAGGCGGCTCGGGCGGCGCCCTCGGCATCGGCGTCACGGACCGCGTCCTGATCTTCGAGAACGCCTACTATTCCGTCATCTCGCCCGAGGGCTGCGCGGCCATCCTCTGGAAGGACCGGGCCAACGCCCCCCAGGCGGCCGAGGCGCTCAAGCTGAACGCCGCCAACCTCGCCGAGCTCGGCGTGGTGGACGAGGTCATCCCGGAGCCGCTCGGCGGCGCACACAACGACCCGGAGAAGGCGGCCGCCGCGCTCAAGTACTCGGTGCAGAAGCACCTGAACGACCTGCTCGCGCTCCCGAAGGACAAGCTCCTCGACCTGCGCTACGAGCGCTACCGCGCCCTCGGACAGTTCCGTGAGACCGCGGCGAAGTGATCCCGAGGCGGACCGCGCCGGCGACGAGCGTGGGCCCGTCGCCGACGCCCGCGGCTCACCGCTTGTCGAGGAACGCGTACATGAGCGCGTTCCAGACCATGGTCTGGTGGGTCGTGTACTCGTTCACGTGGATCAGGGACCAGCCGTGCGCGAACCGGCGCGGCGGCGGAAGCGCGTTCCAGGCCGGGTGCAGCTTGTCCGCGACCACCCGCTCGTACGGCGGCAGCTCGTGCACGGGCTCGGCGGTCGGCCCATAGACAAGGATACCGGGAACGTTGCCGATGGGATTGCGCGCAACGTCGAGGTAGGCTTCCGCGCCGTTCGGCAGCCGGCCGTATTTGGTGAAGTACGAATTGCAGTCCAGCGGGCTCACCGGCTGGTCCGTGCCCAAGCCCGCGTAATACGACAGACCCATGGGATTGAGGCCGAGTGAGTAGTCGGCGAAGAGGCTGACCGCGTTGATGTACTCTTTCCGCTTGGTGTCGTCCGTCGTCAGGAGCGACGCGTACATCAGGACGTCCGCGTACCGGCCCTGTGTCGTGCTTGCGCCCCAGCCGAGGTCGGTCGTCACGCCCTGGGGATACGCGGTCAGGAAGGGCGACCTGGCGAAATTGTCCGGTCCGCCGTTCGCGTTGACGATGATCTTGTTGGACAGCGCCTGCGCCAGGTTCGGGTCGGTCGCCCGGCCGTGCGGCAGCAGGTAGCTCACGAAGTGCGGGGTGTGGGTCAGCATGTTGAGGTTCCCCGGGAAGTAACCCTCCTCCTCGGTGTACCCTCTGCCCTCCACCAGCAGCGTCCTGGCCGACACCTTGAACGCCTCGTGGTATTCGGCCTCGTTCGTGGCGAGGTAGAGTTGCAGGGCCGCGTACACGTAATGGGTCTCGGCGCGGTTCACGTCGCCGTTCGCCTTCAGGTAGAGCCAGGCATCCTTCGCCCGTTTCAGCAGTGCCTCGGCGTGGCGGACGCGGTCGGGATCGTTCGGCGCCGTGCGCAGCAGCAGGCGGGACGTGTGCGCGAAGATCCCGGCGCAGAAGGCCGTGCTGTTGAGCCGCACCATCATCGTGCCGTACAGGAACGGATCGTGATCGGCCCGTTCGACGCCATACGTCGTGGTGGCGTTGGTGCTCCACCCCGACATCACGCCGCGGTAGTCCGGGTCGGTTTCCGATTCCATGAACTGCAGGTTTTCCCACAGCTTCACGCCCCACAGGATCTCATCCAGGAAGTCGGGCAGGCCGTTGCCGGACTCGGGAATGTTGTACTGGTCGTCATCGAACCGGTCGGCGAAGGCCTCGAAAAACGTCAGCATGTTGATCGAGATCTGCGGGTGCGCCGTGGTGTGGTCCATGTCGGCCGCGTCGTGGTAGCCGCCCGCGATCTGCTTTTGCCGCTCGTTGGGGCCGACCGCCACCGAATCCTCGTCGTGCGGCGAGCGCAGCCAGTACGCGATCGAGTTGTGACAGCTGCCGTGGGTCCACGCGGTGAAGGGATGGTCCAGGGCCATTCCGCAGCGCTGATGAAAGATGCCGCGCATCGTGACGCGGGCGAGGTGGCGGCTGCACGTGTCGCCCACGCCGAACGAGCGCGAGCGGCCGGCGCCCGTGACGGTGACGAAATACGGCCCACCCTCGGGCACCGCATCCAGGCTCAGGCGGTAAACCCGTTCACCCGAGTTGATCCCTCCCATGCCGACGTCGTCGATGACGCTCCCCGCCGCCCGCGGCTCGGGCCAGAGCGGCAGCCCGGTGCGCTCGTCGATGACGTTGTACGTCACATCCGGCACCGTCCTCGGGCCGCCGTCGCCCATGAAGACGCCGAAGTTGGCGAACCGGGACTCGCCCACCGTGCTGTAGCCGACCTGGTTCACCTTGATCGACTCGCAGAAGGTCGTGGTCGAGCGGAAGGTGAAGCTCTGCGGATCCCCGTATGGATTCGTCAGGCTGTACGTCGTGCCTTCGGCCAGCGGCGCGGCCAGCACCAGGTAGAGCCGATGCCGCGTCATCACGGGATACTTCTCGGGATGGGCGGGGGCGTTCCACGGAACCTGGGGATCCTCGTCCCACGGGATCGAGTAGCGGTGGACCGCTTGCGGCTGGGCGTTGCCGACCCGCCAGCTGGCCGGGTTGAGCGCGCTGCCGAGGTCGTCGGGTGTCGTCTGTCCCTTCGGGATGTAGGTCACCGGGGTCTGCACGACCACGACGAGGACGTCCGGCGCCGCGGTCCGCACCTCCATGATCGCGGGCGGCTCTCCCTCGCGCGGATACCGGGGCTCGATGATGAGCGTCGCCGGGATGCTCGTCTTGCTGCCGCTGGCGTCCCGCACGACCACGTAGTAGGTCCCGGCCGCGCCGGCGTCGACGTTCTCGAGCAACAGGGTCGCACCGGTTGCGCCCGGCACCTCCGCGGCCCCCTTCCACCACTGGTAGTTGACCGAGCCCGTGCCCGTGACCGCGACGCTGAAGGCGACCTCGTCGCCCGGGTTTCGCCGCTGGCTGCGCGGATGCTCCGTGATGACCAGGCTGGCGGTGCCGATGCGGAGAGTCGCCGGGTTGCTCGTGACCGAACCGAGGGGATTCGTGACCACCACGTCGTAGATGCCTTCGTTCTCCGGCTGCACGTTGTTCACCGTGAGGGTCGCGCCGGTGGCACCGGCGAGATTTATCCCGCCCTTGCGCCACTGGTAGGTCGGGACCGGCTGGCCCGACGCGCCGACGGAGAAGCTCGCCGTGGAGCCCGCGCTCACGGTCCGGCTTTGCGGATGGGCGGTGATGGTGGGCGGCCGGTCCTGCCCGCCTCCGCCGCCCACCACGAGGTCGAAGGTGCCGCTTTCGAACCAGCCGTTGGGGTCCGCCGCGCTCCACTTGACCTTGAAAGTCCCCTCGCGCGTGCCGGTCACCGTCATCGTGCGCGCGCTGCTCGGATCGCCGCTGAACCACGCCTCCGAGGGTCCGCTGAGGGACAAGCCGTTCGCGCCGTTGTTCTCCCAGTTCCAGCGACCCTCCGGGTCGCGCCAATGGAATGCGTGCACGAACATGTCGCCATCGGGGTCGGTCGCGTCGGAGGTGTAGGTGAAGGTGCCGTTCAGCGGAATCGCCTGATGGGCGGCCGGGTTGATCGTGACCGCAGGGGTCGAGGGCCCGCCGTCGTCGACGACGAGGTTGTAGGTCCCGCTCTCGACCCAGCCGCCCGGGTCCGCGGCGCTCCACTTGATTTGGAACGTGCCGGTCCGGGTCGGCGTGACCGTGATGAGCCGCGAGCTGGACGCGTCGCCGCCGAACCAGACGTCCATCGGGCCGTCCAGCGTGAGGCCGTTCGCCCCGTTGTTCTCCCAGTTCCAGCGTCCCTCGGGATCGCGCCAATGGAACGAATGCACGAACATGTCGCCGTCCCCGTCGGTCGCGGTGGACCCGTAGGTGATCGGCTCGCCCAGCGAGACCGACCGGTGGTCGCTCGGCGTGATGTCCACCTGCGGCGCGACGCCCGTGACCGTCAGGATCGCGGGATCGCTCGTGTCGCTGCCCGCGGCGTTGCCCACCACCACGTCGTAGCTGCCGGCGTGGCTCGCCTGGACGTTGCCGATCGTGAGCGAGGACGAGTTCGCCCCCGCGAGGTTGGCGCCGCCCTTGCGCCACTGGTAGGACAGCGGCCCGGTGCCGTTCGCCGCGACCGTGAACGTGACGCTGTCCCCCGGGCTGGCGCTCTGGTCCTCCGGGTGCGAGGTGATCGACGGTGGAACCGGCGCGTCCTGCACGACGAGGCTGTACACCGGGCTGTCGAACCAGCCGTTCGGATCCGCCGCCGCCCACTTGATCTGGAACGTGCCGGTCCGCGTGGCCGTCACGGTGATCGACCGGACGCTGCTGGGATCGCCGGCGAACCAGACCTCCGAAGGCCCGCTCAGAGAGAGGCCGCTCGCGCCGTTGTTCTGCCAGTTCCAGCGGCCCTCGGGATCCTGCCAGTGGAAGGAATGCACGAACATGTCGGCGTCGGCGTCGGTCGCCTCCGACGCGTACGAGACCGATTGATTGACGACGATCGTCTGGGTGCCGCCGGGCGTGTTGGTGACGTTGGGCACCGCGGCCGAGCCCGGACCGAGGAAGACTCCGAAGATCGCCGACACGGCGAGCAGGCCCCGTAACGGGCGCGAAAGCAGGAAGGATTTCATGGGAAGGAGGCGGGCCCCCACCGCCGGCCCGGGGTGAATGGCACGACTAACCTGCACCCTACCGTCCGGTTGGCCCTGCCTGCAGTGGGTGACCAACCCAATCCCCGCCTGGAAATTCCCGGGTCCGGCCGTTTCCCGGCCGGTCAACCGGCAAAGCGGCGCTTCGACAGCTTGGTCCGGGACCGTCGCACGCTCCGCGCGAAGCTGACGAAACGTCGAGTCCGCCCTCAGGCGGCCGAGGCGCGCCCAGCTGAAAGTGTCACTTCCCCCAGCCTATGC
>DASPMT010000128.1:0-9548 GCA_035626935.1 Phycisphaerales bacterium
GGCCCTTAGTTAGTATACACTAACAGAATGATCCCCCTGGTGCTTGAAGCGTTCGGATGGACATGGATCGGGCTGGGGGTCCTCACTGGCGCGGTGCTGGGGGTGTTCTTCCGGCGGCCGGACTTTCTGGGCGGGTACGACGCGTGGTCGCGGCGGCTGGTGCGGCTGGGGCACATCGCGTTCTTCGGGACCGGGATCCTCTGCGTGCTGATGGCCTCGACGCTCGAGCGACGCGGGGAGCTGTTCCACAGCGGGGACATCGGCAGCCTTGCGGCGGGGCCGGCGGTGATGATGGCCGCGGGGGCGGCGCTGATGCCGGTGATCTGCGGTCTGACGGCGTGGAAGCGGAAGCTGACACCGGTGTTCGTGCTTCCGGTGACGCTGATCGGCGCGGCGGTGACGTGGGTGTACGTGGCGCTGTGGGGAGGTGTGTGATGCGTATCGGGTTGATCGCGATGAGCGGCGTTCGGGCGTGGAGCGAAGAGTTGAACCGCGCGGGGCTGACGATGCCGGGCGTGATGGAGCGGGGCGCCGTGATCGCGTCCTTACCAAGCCTGTCGCTGCTGACGCTGGCGGGGATGACCGGGCCCGAGCACGAGGTGAGCTACCACGAGATCCGGGACTTGCGAGATCACCTGCCGCTATGTAGGCGCGGCGGTGAGCACCCCTTGCCGGGTCCCGGGCCGCTCCCGTCCCCCGGCCGCTCTCTTCCCCTCGCGAGTGAGGCGGCTGGGGCCGGGGGATTGAACCTTGTGGCCATCAGCACGATGACGGCGCAGGTGAAGGACGCGTACGCCGTGGCGGACTGGTACCGGGGGCGTGGAGTAAAAGTGGTGATGGGAGGGCTGCACGTGACGGCGCTGCCGGAAGAGGCGCTGGGGCACTGCGACGCGGTGGTGGTGGGGGAGGCGGAGCCGGTGTGGGAGCGGCTGCTGGCGGACGCCGAGCGCGGCGCGCTGCGACGGGTCTACCGGCGGAGCGAAGAGGAACCGGACTTTGATCTGGCCGCTGCGCCGATGCCACGGTTTGAGCTGCTGGACATCCACAGGTACAACCGGCTGACGGTGCAGACGACGCGCGGGTGCCCGCACGCGTGCGACTTCTGCGCGTCGTCGATCACGCTGACGAAGAAGTACAAGGTGAAGCCGGTTGACCGCGTGATGGCGGAGCTGGAGCGCATCCGCTCAGTCTGGCCGGAGGGTGAGCGGCCGTTCATCGAGTTCGCCGATGACAATTCCTTCGCGTCGCGCGGGGCGGCGAAGAAGCTGCTGACGGCGATGGCCGCGGAGCGCGGGGCGGGGCGCGGCGTGTCGTGGTTCACCGAAGTAGACCTGTCGATTGCGTGGGAGCCGGAGCTGCTGGAGCTGATGCGCGAGAGCGGGTGTCGGCAGGTGCTGATCGGGCTGGAGAGCCCGGTGGAGGAGGGGCTGGACGGGCTGGAGACGCGGCGGAACTGGAAGCTGAAGCAGCACTGCCGGTACGAGGAGGCGGTACGGCTGATCCAGTCGCGCGGCATCACCGTTAACGGGTGCTTCATCCTCGGGCTTGACGGGCAGATACCCGACGTGTTCGACCGCGTCGCGGAGTTCGCCGAGCGGACGAGTCTCTTTGACGTGCAGATCACCGTGCTGACGCCGTTCCCCGGCACGCCGCTCTATGCGCGGCTGGAGCGTGAGGGGCGGCTGATCGAGCCGGGGGCGTGGGAGAAGTGCACGCTGTTTGATGTGAACTTCGTGCCCGGCGGGATGACGGTGCGCGAGCTGGAGGAGGGGTTCTTGAAGCTGGCGGCGCGGCTGTATCACCCCGACGCGGTGAAGGCCCGGCGGGAGGGGTACTTCAAGGGGGTGACGAAGGAGGCACGGCAGAGGGCGTGAGGTGGGCGATCAGTTGCGCGCGCTGGTCGTCTGTGAGGGTGTCGTCGTTTGCGGCGAGCCACGTCAGCACGCTGCGCACCGCGGGGGCCTGCTCGGGGTTGAGGTAGTGACCTGCGTCTTTGACCGTCCACCTCACCCAGTCGTCAGTCTCGGCGAACGGGATGTGGAAGAGAATGCTGTCGCGCGCCATCGCTGTGTAGCCGTCCCGGACCCAGCGGGCGGTGTCGGCGGAAAGGTGGGGGAGCAGGGCGTTGAGACGGTCGACGCGTTGATAGGCGGGCAGGTGCGAACCCGGCAGCCGCCAGTTGGGCGGATAGTCGCTGAGCGTCTGCCGGGAGAGCGCAGCGAGCATGGTTGCGTACTCGGCTCGCTCAAAGGCGCTTTCGGCGGAGTGACGGTTCCGCTGCTGGGGCTGTGCAACGAAGAGCGCGGGGAGCCAGATCAGGCACGCGGTGATGGCGGCCGCGAGCGTGACGGCGGGCATGCGAGCCGGGAGGGGCGGCGGCGTGGCGGCCAACGGCGTGGTGCTCTGTGGTCGCGCGGCGGCGGCCCAGATGCCGAAGACCAGGAGTGCGACGGCGGAGAAGAAGCCGGTGTTGAAGGTCAGCGCGGCGCGGGCCCGGTCTTCGGGCGGGAGTCTCAGGCCGCCCATGACATCGAGCACGGGCCTGGGGCCGAAGAGGGCGGCGACGAGCATGACAAGGGCGCCGAACATCAGCGTGAAGGCGAGGGCGGCGCGGAAGCGGATGGAGAAGATGATGCTGAGGGAGCGGGCGACGATGAGGACACGCCAGAGCGAGACGACCAGGAGCGTGCAGGCGTTCGCGTGAACCGCGTCTACGGGTGAGAGAAATCGCTCGTAGGGGATGGCGTAGAGCCACGCGAGCGGCGCGGTGAGCCAGTAGAGGCCGAGGAAGCGCGGGTAGAGCCGCCAGGTCTGGCCGGCGGGGAGCCTGGCCCAGGGGATGAAGAGCAACCAGAGGACAAGGGACGTCAGGATGCTCGCGCCGAACGGCGCGGCGAGCCACCATGGCTCGGCGAGCAGGTCCTCACCGTCGTAGTTGCGGGCGATCGCGGCGGAGAGGACCAGCAGTACGCCCACCAGGAGCGACCAGCGGGAGTTGAAGGCGTCGAGGATCGCGCCCTTGCGGAGCAGGAGAATGCCGGGCAGGGCGGTGGCACGCACGGGAGAGCGTATGGGGCGGGTGGCGTCGCAGGGTGCAGTGGGGGAGTGCTGCGGTACCATCGGCCATGCGTGAGGAGCGTGCGACGGTGTTTGGCACGGGGGAACTGGCACCGGAGCTGCGGGCGCGGTTGGACCGTGAGCTTGAGAAGGGTGAGCGGGTGGTATGGGCAGGCCAGCCGCTGGCGCGGGCGTACGCGCGGGGTGCGTGGGGGATGGCGGTGTTCGGAGTGTTTTTTGGAGGGTTTGCGCTGGTGTGGACGGCGCTGGCCGCGACCGGGGCGTGGGCGGGGGTCCAGAAAGGTGGAGCGGGGTGGTGGGCGGTGCTGTTCCCGCTGTGGGGGTTGCCGTTCATCGCGGTAGGGTTTGCGATGCTGACGGCCCCGTACTGGGCGCGGCGGCGTGCGGCGCGGGTGGTGTACGCGGTGACGGACCGGCGGGCGCTGGTCCTGGCACCGGTGGCGATGCGGGGCGAGAGCGTGCGGAGCTTCGTGCCGCGGCAGCTGCAGTCGCTGGAGCGGATCGAGCGTCGTGACGGGAGCGGTGACTTGGTGTTCGCCAACGACCTGCATGTGTCGGGCGACGGCGATGGGGGGACGCGGAATGGGGTGCGTCAGGTAGGGTTCACGGGCGTGGCGGACGTGCGAGGCGTCGAGGGGGTGGTGCGGCGGTTGGCGGAATCGGACGGGGCTCCGCTCTGAAGACCCCCTTGCACATGCCGCGCCCGGTCGCGCGACTTGCGTAAGCGGCGGCACGGATCGTGCTCGAGCCGATGAGGTGTGGTGTGGGAAAGGATGTCGATCCGGTGTGAGGTGCCGCTGCTCGTGCGTACGTCCGGGTCGAGCGGGGGTGACGAGCTATGGGTCGGTGGGACGCCGAAGGAGCACCGGCGGCAGGGCGGCCCGTGCCCGCGGTACACGGTCGGTCTGGAAGGGGGACGAGTGGTATGGGTTGAGGGTGGCGGAGGCGGACCGGGTGGAGGCGTTGCTGAGGGTGAAGGGCGGTGTGGGTTTGAAAGGTTTTGGCGGTTTCGTTTCGGATATTGAAAGGAATTGTCGATATCCTTTCAAACGATGGCCAGACGCGTCACAACCTTTCAATCCGGCCGGTCGCCCGGGAAGTCCGTGCCGATCAGGTTGCGGACTTCCGTGGAGGAGCCGGCACGGGTTCAGGTGAAGGCCTTCGTGCCCGATCCGTTGCCCCCGACGGGAGTGGACGCGACGTGGTTCACCGGGCGGGTGAGCCCGCTGCTGCTGGAGGCGCAGAGCGGGCTGGACCGGCTTGACCTGCTGTGCGAGTCGCTGCCCAACGCAGGGGTGCTGCTGCGGGCGCTGCGGAAGCGCGAGGTGCAGCGGTCCAGCGAGATCGAGAATACCTATGCGTCGATCGAGGAGGTGTCGGTCCTGGAGGCGGGGCGGAGGGTGCCGCGGGAGTCGGCGGCGGAGGTGCTCAACAACCTCGCGGCGGTCGAGTCAGCGCTGGTATCACCGCTGCCGCTGTGCAACCGGCTGCTGCGCGAGGCGCACGCGAAGCTGCTGGAGGGCGTGCGGGGCGACCGCTTGCAGCCGGGGAGGTTCCGTTCCGGCCAGGTGTACATCGGGAACCCGGTGCGGCGAGGCGGGGGAGTGCGGTATGTCCCGCCGCCGCCGGGCGACCACCTGCGGGGTTGCGTGAACGCGTTTGAAGCCGCGATGAACGCGGAGGGGACGGGCGGCTACCCGTGGCTGGTGTGGCTGGCGTTTCTGCACTACCAGTTCGAGGCGGTGCACCCGTTCAGCGACGGCAACGGCCGTCTGGGCCGGCTGCTGGTGCACGTCGCACCGTGCAAGTGGGGGCGGTTGAAGCACCCGATCACCAACGTCAGCGAGTATTTCATGGACAACCGGCGCGCGTACTACGACGCGCTGCTGGGCGTCAGCGAGCGAGGGGACTGGTTGACGTGGACGGAGCTTTTCCTCCGCGCGATCGCGCGTCAGAGCATCGAGGACCAGCGGCGGGTGCGGGCGTTGGTGGCGCTGCGGGACCGTTACGTGCAGGCCGTTGCGCGGCAGCGGAACAGGTCCTCGCTGGGGCGGCTGATCGACCTGGTCTTCGGGCAGCTTGTGGTGACCAACCCGATGGTGGCGGAGAGGCTGGGCGTGAGCAAGCCGACGGCGCAGAAGCTGATCGAGACGATGGTGAAGGCGGGGGGGCTCGCGGAGGCGACTGGCGAGTCGTACGCGCGGCTGTACCGGGCGGGGGAGGTGCTGGCGGTGCTTGATGCGCCGGCGGGAGAGTTGAGATAAACGGCGTGCGCCTAGCGGGCGAGGACAAAGACACCCGGCTTCGTCAAGCCTCGGTCGACCTCTCCCGCGGGGAGCGGGAGAGGTGGGAGCGGTCACCCGATCTTCATGGCCTTCATCATGGCGCGTCCCATGTCGGCGGGGCTGAGGGCGACCTCGACGCCGGCCTGCTGGAGGGCCTTGATTTTGGCCGCGGCGGTGTCGTCGGCTCCGCCGATGATGGCGCCGGCGTGGCCCATGCGGCGGCCGGGGGGGGCGGTTGCTCCGCCGATGAAGGCGGCGACGGGCTTCTTGCAGTGGGCCTTGATGTAGTGGGCGGCGTCGATCTCGTCGCTGCCGCCGATCTCGCCGATCATGAGGATGCCGTGTGTGTCCTTGTCGGCCTCGAACATGCGGATGCAGTCGATGTGGTTGATGCCGCGGACGGGGTCGCCGCCGATGCCGACGCAGGTGGACTGCGCGAGGCCGAGGGCGGAGGTCTGCCAGACGGCTTCGTAGGTGAGGGTGCCGGAGCGGCTGACGATGCCGACGCTCTTGCCGAGCTTGCTCTGGCTGACGTGGGTGTGGATGTAACCGGGCATGATGCCGATCTTGCAGCCGGCGCTGGTGTATGGATCGGCGGGCCCCGTACCGCCGCCGGTCTTGGGGCCGGGCGTGATGACGCCGGGGCAGTTGGGGCCGACCAGGACGACCTTGTCCCAGGCGCTGTGACCCTGGTGGGCGCCGTTCATGGCGTCGAGCTCGGCGCGGACCTTGATCATGTCCTGCACGGGGACGCCTTCGGTGATGCAGCAGATGAGCTTGATCCCCGCGGCCGCGGCTTCGAGGACGGCGTCGCCCGCGCCGCCGGGTGGGACGAAGATCATGGTGGCAGTGGCGCCGGTGGCCTTCACGGCCTGCTCGACGGTGTCGAAGATGGGGAGGCCGTTGGGGTCCTTGGTGCCGCCCTTGTTGGGCGTGACGCCGCCGACGAGCTTGGTGCCGTAGTGCAGGCACCCCTTGGTGTGGGCCGCGCCGAAGGCGCCGGTGATGCCTTGGCAGATGACTTTGGTGGAGGCGTCGATGAGGATGGCCATAGGGGCGGAGAGTAGGGGGAGGAGGGGGAAAAAGGGAGCGTGTGGATCGGGGAATGAAACCGGCCCTGTGCGGGGCACAGGGCCGGCGCGGGGATGTGTTGTCACCGGTTGCGGCGTGGTCGGCGCCGTCGTGGGCGTCTGCTCCGCACGCTCATCCGCTGGAACGGGGTGAGCGGGAACGCCGCGGCTACTTCGCGCGGGTGTACTCGACCTCGAACACCTTCATCGGGTCGCCGCACTCAACCTCCCACGACTCGAAGACCATCTTGTCGGCGCTGACAATGCGGGTGACCCACTTGACGGTCTTGCCGATCTGCTTGGTGGTCGGTTCGTCCATCTGGCCGAAGCTGGTGATGGTCTTGCCGTCCTGGCTGATGCCGCCGGTCATCGTGTACATCGCCGTTGAGAGGCTGTCGGCCCACATCGAGACGTACTGGCGGCGGTGGTTGTCGTAGCCCATCAGGCCGAGCCCGTTCATGGGCATGTTCATCATCGTGCCCTGGAAGTCCTGCTGCAGGTAGCGGCCGCCGAGAATGGTCTTGAAGGTGGCCTTGCCGGTGCTCTCCTGCGGCTTGCCGGGCTGCATCCAGATACGCGTGACGGTGGTGTACTCACCCTCGAGGCTCTTGAGGAGCTTGTGCGGCTCGCCCGGGGAGGCGAGACGCATCCATTCCTGCATCATCTTCTGCTGGTCCATGCCTTCCTCGAGCCGGGGCTGGCCGTGGTCGGGCGCGGTGGGGGGTTGAGATGCGGGTTGGGAGGGCTTGGTCTCGGTGGCGGGCTGTGCGAAGAGAACGGCGGCGCCGACAACGCCGGCGCCGATCGCGGCGTGAACGAGGCTAATGGGACGGATCTGCATGGGGAACTCCTTTCGAGAGGTGCTGAGTAAGGACAAGGGTGGATCACCGCACCAGGTGCGGGGGGACGGTTTTGGCCTTGTAGTACCGTTTTTCCAGCGGGATTGCACCGGGCGTGAAGCGCTCGGCGTTGACGTTGCGGAGGACTTTGATGATGCCGTCCTTAAGGATGCCACCCCACCCCATGCCCATCAGCGTGCGCATGATGAAGGGGAGGCGCTCAACGCCCTCGTGCTCGAGGGTGAGGCGGGTGCCTTGACCTTCGGGCGTGAGGATCCAGGTGACCTTCGTGTGCGCGAGCGAGCCGTCGGGCTTGACGCGGTTCCACGCCCAGACCATGCGGCGCTGCGGGTCGAGCTCCAGCACCTCACACTTGACGAGCACGTCGCCGCAGACGAAGTTGCGGTCGGTCTGGAAAATGAAGCGGTGGCCGAGGACGGGCTGGAAGTCGTTGGGCATCAGCCACTCGGCGATGGCGTGCGGGTTGGTGATGGCCGTCCACACGTCGGCGGGGGTGTAGGGGTAGACGGCGGACTTGCGGATGGTCCGCGTGGCGGGAGGGGATGAGATGGTCATGTGTGGAACTCCGGCGGGAGGGTTTTGGTGCCGTGGTGGCCGCGGTTGGGGGCTTTGGCGAGGCGGCGGTAGGCGAAGCGACCGTCGGCGGTCTGCTCGAACGAGTCGAGGACCTTGGGGAGCCATCGCTTGAGCATGGTCTTCCAGCCGTGGCTCATCATCAGGCGGTAGAGGAACGGGAGGCCTGCGCCCGGGCCGCTGGAGCGCTGCGTGAAGGTGAGGAGCGTGCCGCCGTCCTTGGGCGTCAGCTCCCAGGTGATGACCTGCGGGGGGAGCGTCTTCTTACCTTTGGCGGGCTCCATTTCCCACGACCAGACCATGCGCCGCGGCGGGACAAGCTCGAGCACACGGCAGTTGGTGGTGGTGCCGGGGAGCATCGGCATCGGGTCGACGCGGAACTGGAAGGCGTGCCCCTCGACGGGCTTGAAGGTGTTGGGCATGAGCCACTGTGCGAGGGCGTCGGCGTCGGTCAGGGCGGCCCAGACGCGTTGGGGCGGGTAGTTGTAGAAGGCTTCCTTGCGGAGTTCGCGCGGGGCGCTCATGGGTTGTCCTTCGCTGCGGCCGGCCGACCGTGCTTGGAGTCGAGGTAGCGGCCGAGGTTGTCGAGCTTGGCCGTCCAGAAGCGGTCGTACGCCGCGATCCAGTCGACCACCTCGGTGAGGGGTTGTGGGTGAAACGTGTAGAGCATGCGACGGCCGACGCGCCGGACTTTGACCAGGCCTGAGCGGCGGAGGACGGCCAGGTGCTGGCTGAAAGCGGGCTGCGAGAGGCGTGAGGCGACACGGCCGAGGGCGTCGCGGATCTCGTTCACGCTGCGTTCGCCGTCCCGCAAGGTGTCGAGGATGGCCCGCCGGGTGGGGTCGGCGATGGCGGTGAACGGGTTCGCGTCGGCGGCGATGCGGGCCACGAAGTAAATATATACGTGATTGCTTATATGTCAAGACGTCCAGTGGAAAGAACGCGTCGGAATTGAGGATCAAGAGCCCTTCAACCCTTATTGCTCAACCCACTCTTTCGGGCGGTTGCGTATCCGCGCGGACCGAGGTAGAGTGCTTGAAGCGGCCCGTTCGGCGCGGTGGAGAGAGCCATGAACAATCGGACGTTGGCGTTGCCGGTTGCGTTGCGCGTGCTGCTGGCGGTGGTGGCGTGCGCGGGGTCGGCGTGTCGGGTGGGGTTCGCGCAGTCGCCGGTGACGGCCGACAGCGGCTGGACGCTGGTGCCGGGGCGTGGGGTGCCGAACCCGTACACCGTTCACGTGCGCAGCGGAACGGCGGCGGACGCGGCGAACAACCCGGCCGAGAGCCACTCGACGCCCGCGGGCAGCACGCTCGCCCGCTTGGGGATCGTGGGGAGCCTGACGCACGATGCACAGGACCCGACCGACGAGTTCCGCTACGCGATGGCGTACCAGCGCGACTTTACGATCAACGAGTCTGCGACCATCCACCTGTCGAACATGCTCGACGGGCTCTTCACGTTCGGGGGAGGCGGCGGGGGGAACAACCTTCCGGCGGGGATGATCGCGGAACTGACGGTGCTGCGCCGGACGGCGCACGGCGCGTACGTGGCGACGGGGATTACCGCGACGCTGAACGCGTCGGGGAACGTCGCGGGTCTGCCCGGTCGGACGGGGGCGCGGGCGGTGGGCAACCTGCTGCGGCTCGCGTCCGGCGACCTCGATTTCGCGCAGGCGGATCAGT
>DASPMT010000129.1:0-3069 GCA_035626935.1 Phycisphaerales bacterium
TGTTCCAGCTCGTGATGACGCCGTCGAGCGTCTTGCTGATGATCGCGTCGTCGGAGGACTCGACCACGGCCGCCAGCGCGTTGCGCGCCTGCTCGAGGTTGTTCGAGAACGGTGTGGAGCGGTCGGGGTGCTGGTCGTGCCCGGGCATGGCGTTCCTCCGACACGGCGCCACAAGCGAAAGCCGGTGTCAGAAGGATCATTAGAACACGCGCGGCGGCGCATGGATGAAAAGCCCGTCATTCCCGGGTGCTGCGCCCGCTCCTGAAGCGCCGGCCAACAACCGGGTTCGGGGTGGGGCAGGGAGGCTCGCCGTCTTCCGCTCCGGCCGTTGAGGGCGTCAGCCGCCGATGATGCGCGAGTGGGCGGCGCAGACGCGGAGGATCGCCGCCTCGGCGTCGGCGGTGAAGACCGAGCGCGGGTAGGCGCAGAAGAGCGTGAGCTGCTCGCCGTGGCAGATGGTGTGCCAGAGCTCCTCCAGCCTCAGCGCTGCGGCGCTCTCACCGCGCATCCAGAGCAGGGCCACCATCTCGCCGAACGCCCGCACGCGGCGGGCCCCGCCGGGCCCTTCGGCGCCGCGGGCGAGCAGGTCCAGCACCACGGCGCGGAAGCGCTGCTCGTCGGGCAGGCCGTCGGTCATGAACTGGGCCAGCGTCTCGTCGGCGTCGAGCTCGATGTAGCGCTCCTCGGCGCGGGCGGTGTCGAGGTTGATCCCCCGGCCTGCCAGGCGGTGGGCCAGGGCGCGGCGGTGGTCGGGTGTGGCGATGGTGATGACCCCCTCGCCGCAGGTCAGCCCTTCGGCGGCGTAGGCCTCGAGGGCGTCGAGGAAGAAGTCGTCGGAGCGGTAGACCTGCACGATGTGCTCGCAGGGAGCGATCTTCCCCCAGTGGACGGGGGGTCGTTTCCTTGCGGGCTGCTCCTGCGGGTCACCCACCGAGGGAGGATAGCGCGCGCGGCGCACCATTCGGTGAAGCGCGGATGGAGGCGGCTTCATGCACCGGCGGACGGGGTGGTGGGCACCGGCGATCGCGGCTCGTCGCGTTCGGCGACCACGCGGACCACTGATGAGAGGACGGCCGCGGCCGTGCGAGCAGTCACCGGGCACCGGGGGTGTGGCGACGGGTCACATAAGTGGGTGGCGGGCGCGCAGCGCGCTTTCAAATGAGAACGCGCTCGCGCCCGATTTCATTCCGGCAAAGGGGTCGGCGGCCAACCTGTGCGTGCCTCGGTTGAGGCGACGGACAACCGCGACGGGCGAACCCAAGCGGGACCACGCCTCGCCGGACAAAGCAGTCAAGCCTCGGGCTTCTCGGGACCGCTCAATGGAGCTTGCTATGAAGCGCGCCATCCGTGTTGCATCGCTTTTTCTGATCGCCGGCCTGCTCGCCGCCTGGGTGCCGGCGTGCGACACGAAGGGGACGGGGACAAACGCCAGCGGCAGCGGCGGCAGCACCAACGGCGGTGGCACCGGGCGTAGCACGACGGGCGGCAGCGGCTCCGGCGGCACGGACACGGGAGGGTCGGGCAACACGCAGCCGCGGTGAGCGGATGGGACGGGGACGACACAGCACCCCGCTCCCCTCCTTCGTCTCCCACGCCGCTGGTCGCGGCGCCGGTGACGGGGAGGGGCGGGGGGTTATGACGGCGGCGGAGAGAGAGGGTCTTTCAGTTTCACACATTTTTCCGGAAGGAATTGATCATGGAAAAGCGCGAAGAGAACAGGAACCGTCAGGGCGAGCAGCGGAACGAGAACCAGAACCGCGAGCGCCAGGGCGAGCAGAACCGCCAGGGTGAGCAGCGGAACGAGAACGAGAACCGCGAGCGTCAGGGCGAGCGCAAGGGCGAGGACCGCAACGAGCGCCAGGGTGAGCAGCGGAACGAGAACGAGAACCGCGAGCGCCAGGGCGAGCGCAAGGGTGAGGACCGCAACGAGCGCCAGGGCGAGCAGCAGAACGATCGCCAGGGCGAGGACCGCAACGAGCGCCAGGGCGAACAGCGGAACGAGAACCAGGAGAACAAACAGAACCAGGAGAACAAGCAGCGCGAGCAGAACAAGCAGCAGCGCTGATCGGGATTCTGTTCTGTCTGAGGGTGGACCCGCCTTGCGGCACACCGCCTGATCACTGTCCCGGCGACGACGAACACTCGCCGCCGGGGCTTTTTCATACCGAGCATGCCATTCTCTGAGGAGGCCGCCGTGTCACACCGTTCAACGCCCCAGGTCAGCGCCCAGGCACCATCCCGCAACGGCTCGAGCAACGGCGGCGAACGGAAGAAGCCTGACCGCTCGCTGCTCTACCGCCTGCTGGAAACGCCGTCGCCCACCGGGTCTGAGTGTGAGCTCCAGGACCTGCTCATCGAAGAGCTTGGTCCGCTGGCGGATGTCGTCGAGCACGATGCGATGGGAAATGTCTTCTTCGGGCTCAACACCGGGGGGGACAAGGGCGGGGAGAAAGGAGGGACCGCCGGGAGCCGCGAGCGCCGGCGGATGTCGCACCAGGGGGAGGGGGACGGCCATCGGCCGGTCGTGATGCTCGAGGCGCACGCCGATCAGGTGGGATTCCTTGTGAAGCACATCGACGACAACGGGTACATCTACGTCGACCACCTGGGCGGGATCGACGAGGTGACGCTGCCGGGGACGCGGGCGGTCTTCGTGCCGCGTCGACGGAAGGACGGGCTCGAGCCGCCGCCCCCCTTCGACCACGACAAGGCCGTAGTGGGTGTGTTCTCCAAGAAGGCGACGCACCTGCAGGATCAGAGCGAAAAGGACAAGGTGCCGGGTAAGAGCGAGGTCTGGATCGACATCGGCGCTACCAGCAAGGAAGAGGTGCAGGAGCGGGTGCGGGTGGGTGATGCGGCGACGTTCGAGCTGAAGGGGCGCGTGCTGGAAATGGAGAATCAGCGCATCGTGTCGCCCGGCTTGGACGACAAGGCGGGTTTGTACGCGGTGGCCGAGACGTTCAAGCGTTGCGCCCGGGCGGCCGAGCGGGGGGACCTTGTCGCGGAGCTGTGGGTGGTGAGCAGCACGCAAGAGGAGGTGGGCCTGCGCGGGGCGACGATCGCCGCCGA
>DASPMT010000130.1:0-3600 GCA_035626935.1 Phycisphaerales bacterium
GCGGGCACACGTGGTCTACCAGCGCGACCGCGACTACATCGTCGCAGACCAGGAGAGCAACGAGACCGGCCAGGTCGAGCCGCACGTGGTGATCGTCGACGTCAACACCGGTCGCCCAATGGTCGGCCGGCAGTGGTCAGACGGCCTCCACCAGGCGTGCGAGGCGAAGGAAGGCGTGCCGATCAAGCGCGAGACCCAGACCGTCGCGTCGATCACCATCCAGAACTTCTTCAAGATGTACAAGCGCCTGAGCGGCATGACCGGCACGGCCGACACCGAGGCGCAGGAGTTCCACGACATCTACAAACTCGACGTCGTGGCCATCCCCACCAACAAGCCGGTGGTCCGCAAGGACAACGACGACGTGGTCTACCTCCGCCAGAAGGACAAGTGGCAGGCGATCGTCGACGAGATCAAGAACCTCAACGACCTCGGCCGCCCGGTGCTGGTGGGCACAACGAGCGTCGACAAGTCGGAGAAGCTCTCGGCGATGCTGACCGAGCGGCACCGCGTGGCCCACGAGGTGCTCAACGCCAAACAGCACGAGCGCGAGGCCCACATCGTCGAAAACGCCGGCCAGATCGGCGCGGTGATGATCGCCACCAACATGGCGGGGCGCGGCACCGACATCAAGCTGGGCCGCGTCGACCGCCAAGCGCTGCTCACCTACTGGCTCAGGCGCGGGATCGCGCCCGCCGAGGCGAACGTCGGCATGACCGACGAGCAGCTCCGCGAGGCGGTGTACCGCAAGATCGCCGCCGGCGAGCTGGGCGGAACCAAGCGCGACTACGAGGGGGTCCCCTTCGACGAGCTCGAGATGAAGCTGCTGCGTCACTGGGCGGAGAAGTACACGCTGCTGTCGGACGGGCAGATCCGCAGGGGGACCGCCGAGTCGCTCCGCAAGGCGCTCGACGAGAGCGGCAAGACCCTGATGCACCGCGTCCGCTGGTTCGAGAGCGTGGAGGACCTGGGCGGTCTGCACGTCATCGGCACCGAGCGGCACGAGAGCCGGCGCATCGACAACCAGCTCCGCGGCCGTTCGGGCCGCCAGGGCGACAAGGGGTCGAGCCGCTTTTACGTCAGCCTCGAGGACGACTTGATGAAGTACTTCGGCGGCGAGACGACCCAGCGCGTGCTGGCCCGCATGGGCATGAAGGAGGGGATGCCCATCGAGAGCGGCTTCCTGTCCAAGCGGCTCGAGGCCGCCCAGCGCAAGGTGGAAGAGCGCAACTTCCAATACCGCAAGCACATCCTTGAGTACGACGAGGTGATGGAGTACCAGCGGCGCCGGTTCTACTCGCTGCGCCAGCGCGTGATCGAGGGACGGGACCTGCGCGGGCTCATCTTCGAGTTCATCGAGGCCGCGGTGCGCGAGGCCGTCACCGGGTCGTTCATGCACCCCGGCTACGCGAGCCAGTGCGTCAGCGAGCTGGTCCGTCAGAAACTCGACATCGTGGTGCCGGCCGCGCGCCTCCGCAAGATGGAGCCGGAGGACATGATCGAGAAGATCCGCGCCGAGGCGCTCAGCGATACGCGGAACCTCATCTCCGTCACGCTCGGCGAGTACATGCCGCTGGTCGAGGCCGACCCGACCGACCCCGAGCAGGGGGCAGAGGGTGGACGCGCCGTCGACTTCGACGCGTCGGGCCTGATCCGCTGGGCCCGCGACCGCTTCGGCGTCGAGCTCACCCCCGACGAGCTGCGCACCAACGACCCAGCGACCCGCGCGATGGTTGAGGAGCGCCTGCTGGCGGCCGCCGAGGAGAAGATCGGGGCGACAGACCTCTCCGCGATTGTGCCGATCATGGAGAAGGGGTACGGCGTCGTCGAGCTCTCCCACTGGGTCAAAGGGAAGTTCGAGGTGGAGATCGCGCCAGAGGAGGTCCGCAAGGCGGACGCCGACGGCGGGCATGAGGCGGTGATCAAGCTCATCGTCGGCAAGGCCAACGCCGAGTACGTGAAGCGCGAGGTGGAGATGCCGGTGCAGATCCGCATGATGATGACCATGCAGCAGGCCCGCGCCGATCGGGTGGGCGCGCTGACGGAGCTGATCAACTGGGCCAACGCGCGGTTCCGGCTCGGCTGGAAGCCCGAATCGCTCATGTCCATCGGCGGGCCCCAGCAGGTCGCCGAGCGGTTGTCGGCGGAGAACCGCAAGTGGGTCGAGAGCGGCGAGCTCGAGAAGACGGTCAAGGAAGCGCAGGCCCTCAAGACCGACGACGAGATCGCGGCGTTCCTGCGCGACCGCTTCAGCGTCGAGATGCCCGACTCGATGAAGCACCTCACCGGGGAGGAGCGCACCGACGCGGTCCGCGCCAAGGTCGAGGAGTCGTTGCGCGGCGAGCTGATCCAGTTTGAGCGGATGATCCTGCTCCGCATCCTCGACGAGATCTGGCGCGAACACCTGTTCGCGATGGACCAGCTCCGCGACACCATCAACTACCGCGCCTACAGCCAGCAGGACCCGCGCATCGAGTACAAGCGCGAGGGCTCGCGTATGTTCAACGAGATGATGGAGAACGTCCGCGAACGCGTGACCGACTTGATCCTGAAGGTCGAGATCGGCGGAGGAGGAGGCGGTCCGCCGCCCGGCGCTCGCCCCGCCGGCGGGCTTGGCGGGTTCGGATCCTCGATCACCGGTCCAGGCCTGGGCGCCTAGGACATATGAAGGCCAAACCTTTTCCAACCGGCGGCAACCCCTTGCCGCCGGTTGTCGTATCGACCGGTGGCCCCCGACTCGTGGTTGCCGCGGTGCGCCGTCCCTCTCGCTTCCGCCCGCCTCATGACGTCACCGGCCCGGTTCGAGTACCCTTGCTCTGCCGACAGGAGTCCGTTCATGATCGCGTCAACGCCCGCACCGTCCGTTCTGCGCAGCCGCCGCCGCGCCTTCACGCTGCTCGAGCTGCTGGTGGTCTTCACCATCATCGCGATCCTGGTTGGCGTGGTGATCATGGTGGGCCAGCGGATCATGTCGGGGAGCAAGGTCCGCGCAACCGAGAATGTCATGCAGACGCTCGACCAGGCGGTCGAGGCGTACATCCAGGCCAAAGGGGGGAACGCCGGTCGCTTTCCCGATCGCTTCACCGACGCGCTCAAGAACGAGTTCCCGCTCGCTGACGCCAGCGAAGGAAACGGTCCGGGCGGCCAGCTCATCCCCAGCGGAGAGCTCGCGGTCGAGCTGCTCAAGTCCGAACCGGCCTCTGCGGCGATCATCGCGAAGATCCCATCGGAGTTTGTCGAGACCGTGCAGGCCACGTCGACGATCGGCGCTCTGACGCCGCAGAAGGCCGTCACGGGCACGACGACGACGGCGACGTACACGCGGGTCAAGGACGGGTGGGGACGCCCGATCCGCTTTGTCCACCCCGCGTACCACGGTATCTACGGCATCGCTCCGAACCCGGCCCGCACGGTCTCTCTGCGCCAGAACAACAACCTCACCACGCCCCAGATCACCCGCGACTGGCAGGCGATCATCGGCAGCGGAGACCCGACGTTCCAAGGCGTGGGCGACGGCGGCATGTGCGTGAGCGGGCGGCCGTACTTCTACTCGCCGGGGGCTGACGGCAATCCCGCGACGGTGGACGACAACGTTTACTC
>DASPMT010000131.1:0-5277 GCA_035626935.1 Phycisphaerales bacterium
TCCACCGCCGACGTGGTGCGCACCGTCATCGGCACGATGATCTACTGGCTCCCGGGGGTTGCCGTGCTCATCGCCGGAATCTGGTGGTATCGACGGCGGGCAACCGCCGCGGCGAACGAACCGCCGCCGGACGCCGAATAACCGCCCGTTCCACCGCACTCTGCGTCCGGTCTACCCTCGCTCCCCCGCATGTCGCGCAGGCCCGCTGCCTGCCGTGAGGGCGACCGAAGGAACCACCAATGCCGACGCCCGCGATGATCACCATGTCCCCCTCCGGCAAGCTCAACGTGCCGGACGCTCCCATCATCCCCTTCATCGAAGGCGACGGCACCGGGCCCGACATCTGGAAGGCAAGCGTCCGCGTCTTCGACGCCGCGGTCGAGAAGGCGTACGGCGGCAAGCGCAAGATCTCATGGAAGGAGGTCTACGCCGGTGAGAAGAGTTTTAATAAATTCCGCGCCACCCTCGGCGACACCGAGGCATGGCTGCCGCAGGAGACCGTCGAGAGCTTCCGCTCCCACCTGGTCGGTATCAAGGGCCCTCTTACCACGCCCGTCGGCGGGGGCATCCGCTCGCTCAACGTCGCGCTCCGCCAGCTCCTTGACCTCTACGTCTGCCTCCGCCCCGTCCGCTGGTTCCAGGGCGTCCCCTCACCGGTCAAGAAGCCCGGCGACGTCGACATGGTGATCTTCCGCGAGAACACCGAGGACATCTACGCCGGTATCGACTTCGCCGCCGGCTCCCCCGAGGCCAAGCTGATCCTCGACACGCTCGCCGAGAAGCTCCCCAAGGAGTTCAAGAAGGTCCGCTTTGGCACCGCCGAAGCGGGCACCAGGTGGGGCACGCAGATCGGCCAGGGCGACCTGTACAAGGGCGTCGAAGTCGGCGTCGGCATCAAGCCTGTCAGCCGCGCGGGCTCCGAGCGCCTGATCTGGGCCGCGATCCAGTACGCCCTGCGCGAGAAACGCAAGAGCGTCACGCTCGTCCACAAGGGCAACATCATGAAGTTCACCGAGGGCGCGTTCAAGGACTGGGGCTACGGCCTCGCCAAGTCGCAGTACCTTCGCGAGAACGTCGTCACCGAGCGCGAGTCGTGGATCCTCGGCAACAAAGAGGCCAACGCCGATCTCTCCGCCGAGGCCAACGCCAAGATGATCGATCCCGGCTACGACATGATGACCCCCGACCAGAAGGGCAAGATCGTCAAGGAGGTTGAAGGCGTGCTCTCTTCCATCTGGGCCACCCACGGCGGCGGCAAGTGGAAGTCCAAGTTGATGATCAAGGACTCCATCGCCGACATCACGCTCCAGCAGGTCCTTACCCGTCCCAAGGACTTCGACGTCATCGCCACCCTCAACCTCAACGGCGACTATCTGAGCGACGCCCTCGCCGCGCAGGTCGGCGGCATCGGCATCGCCCCCGGCGCCAACATCAACTACATCAGCGGCCACGCCATCTTCGAGGCCACTCACGGCACCGCCCCCAAGTACGCCAACCTCGACCAGGTGAACCCCGGCTCGGTCATCCTCTCCGGCGAGATGATGCTCCGCTACATGGGCTGGACCGAGGCCGCGGACCTGATCATCAAGGGGATGGACGGCGCGATCGCGGCAAAGACCGTCACGTACGACTTCCACCGCATGATGGAGGGCGCGACCAAGGTCTCCTGCTCGGGCTTCGGCGAAGCGGTCGTCAAGCACATGTAAGAGCGACCGGTTTCTGAGAGTAGCAGGACTTCGGGCGGCCCCAGCGTAAAGTCCGCTGGGCTGCGTTCTTCTACACCCCGGTCGGATACGTCTCCGGCAGCTCTGACGGATCCCACACCCCCTCGTGTTCCAACGGCCACACCGCACGGGTTGTGTCGAAGTGGATCACCGCGTCGAACTGATCCGCCAACCGCGCCGTGAAGTAGTGGCTCTGCCGCTCGGTCTGCGGCCGGTAGATCACTCCGATAGCGCGTTCGAGCCGCTCGGCGCTCAGCACGCGCCGCGCGTCACTCTCCGGGCGCAGCAAGAGCAGGAACCGCTCCAGCCCCGTTTCGTGGAAGAGCCGCTCGTAGCTCCCGGGCAGCGACGGGCGCACGCGCTTGCGCTCCGCCGGCCCGCCCCAGTCCGTTGCGGCGGTCACGGTCCCTTCGTGCGTCGTGAACCCGACGATGAACGTCCGCTCCGCGCCGAGCCGCTCGCGCGTCAGTTGGCCGAGGTTGATCTGCCCCTCGCGCGCCGGTTCGGTCGCGCGTGCGTCGCCCAGGTGCGAGTTGTGCGCCCAGACCACCAGCTTCACCGGGGTGCCGCGCGCCCTGCCCAGGTAGGCTATTAACGCCTCGACCGTGTCGGCCATGTGCGTATCCCGCAGGTTCCAAGACGCCGCGCCGCCCGCGTACATCGTGCGGTAGTACCGCTCGGCGTTCTTCACGAGCCGGGCGTTCTGCTCGGCGAAGAATTGCTCTCCCTCCGCGACTCGTCCGTCGCGTCCGGCGTACGCCGCCGCGCTGCGGCGGAGCTCGACAAGCTGCCGAACGACCTCTTCCTCGCACCCCTCGCTCAACCCGACGGTCGTTGCGTACCCGTACGCCTGAGGGTCGCCGCCGAAGCGGTCGAAGCACGCGTACCGCTCGCGTGCACGGTGCGCCGCCTCAGCGTCCACCTTCGCCAGGTACTCGAGCACCGCGTCCATCGATGCGTGCAGGCTGTAGAGGTCAACCCCGTAGAAACCTACGCGGTTCGCCGGCGGCTGGGCGTCGTTGTGCCGGCGCAGCCACTCCACAAACTCCCGCACGTCGCGGTTGCGCCACATCCACTGTGGGAACCGCTCGAACCCTGCGAGCGCTGCGTCGGCGTCCGGGTCGTCGCCTAGTCCCCGCACGAAACGGTTTACGCGCCACGCGTCGGGCCAATCCGCTTCCACCGCTACCCCCGCGAACCCCTTCTCCACGATCAACCGGCGAGTGATATGCGCCCGGCATCGATAGAACTCGTGCGTCCCGTGGGAGCCCTCACCCAGCAGCACCGCCTGCGCCGTGCCCGCGGCCTCGATCAGCGGATCAAGCCCCCCCGTCACACCCTCCATGACAAGCGCCGCTTCGGCCACCGACCGTTCTGCGCTCGCCGAACGCCGGATCACCGCGCCACCTCCTGACGCCTGCGGAGGTGGTCAACAAACCACGCGCCCGCCAGGCGGGACACCTCCGCAAGCGCTCCCCGCTCCTCGAAGAGGTGCGTCGCTCCGGGAACGATCACCAGCCGCACTTCCGACCGCATCTGCGCCGCCGCGCCCCGGTTGAGGTCGATCACCGGCTCATCGTGCCCTCCCACGATCAGCAGCGTCGGGCAGCTCACCGACGCCAGCGCCACCCCCGCAAGGTCGGGGCGCCCGCCTCTGGAGACCACAGCGCCGACGAGCTCCGGCCGCATCGCAGCGCCGATCAGCGCTGCCGCCGCGCCCGTGCTCGCGCCGAACAGTCCGACGGAAAGCGATCGCATCGCTTCATCTGTCTGAAGCCAGTCCATGGCCCCTACGAGCCTTCCGGCAAGCAGATCGATGTCGAACCGCAGATGCCGCGTCCTCTCATCGATAATCTCCTCTTCCCGGGTCAGCAGGTCCATCAGCAGCGTCCCGAGCCCGCGACCCCGCAGCGACGCGGCCACCGCCTGGTTCCGTGGGCTGTGCCGCCCGCTCCCGCTGCCGTGCGCGAACAACACGATCCCGCTCGCGCCGGGAGGGAGCGCCAGGTCGCCGTCGAGCGTGGCCCCTTGCGCCGTCGGGATGCGAACCGCAATCGGCTCGATATGCCCGGTGCTTTGCATGGCCGTCTCCATCGCGCCGTCCGTGGCGTGCATATGTACTCAGCGCCCCGGCGTTGACCCGGGTGCGTTCGCGCTCGACGTTCCAACGCCTTGGGTCTTCCCGCCTGGTGCGCCCCGGGATTCTCCCGGACGCTTGGAAACCTCGTTGCTCGGGTTGATCTCCCGTCCGGGCGTGTTGACTGCGATGCGCCGCGGTTTGTCCTGCTCCGATTTGGGGATGTGCACGATCAGCTCGCCGTCTCGGTAATCGGCGGCAATCCGCCCGGCGTCGACACCCGGTGGCAGCTCGATGCTCCGCGAGAACGTGCCGTAGCGCCGCTCGCGCGCGTAGTAACCGCCGCCGCTGTCCTCCGTTTCTTCCTTGCGCTCGCCCCTGATCTGGAGCGTATTTCCCGACACCGAGATGTCGATGTCCTCGGGTTTCAGCCCCGGAAGTTCGGCGCAGACCGTCACTTCGTTGCCCTTGTCCTTCACGTCCACAGCGGGCAGCCATTCGTTGCCCATCAGCGGACCCTGGTCTAGAGGCGTGAAGAAACGATCAAAGAGCCGATCCATGTCGGAACGGAACTGGTTCAGCCCGGCCAGATCGCCGGTGTTGCCGCTGCGCCGCCAGGGAGTGAGATTTGCCATTGTCAAGCTCCTGCTGCTAGGTATCGATCGGCTAGGCGCCGACCTCCGACCGTGTTCGCGAACGCTCCAGCAGCATCCGCACTTCGTCGTCGGATGTCTGTGAAAAGTCCTCGTACCACATCCCCACCCCGTAAAACGGCTCCGGCGTAACGCCGCAGACCACCTCATCGACCTCGCCGCGGAAGGCGTCGCATGTCTCGGGCGCCCCAACCGGTACCGCCACCACCACGCGCGCCGGCGAGAGCTGACGGAGCGCCTCGGCCGCGGAGCGCATCGTCGACCCGGTGGCCAGTCCGTCATCAACAAGGAGCACCGTTCGCCCGCGCACGTCGAGCGGGCCGCGTCCGCCGCGGAACGCCAGCTCACGGCGCGCCAACTCGGCGGTCTCGGCGGCGGTCACGGCGGCGAGCTGGTCGCCGGAGATGCCCAGTTGACCGATCAGGTCGCGGCTGAGGACGCGGACGCCGCCGGAGGCTATCGCGCCCATCGCCAGCTCCTCGTGCCCGGGAACGCCGAGCTTGCGCACGACCAATACGTCCAACGGCGCTTGAAGAGCCTCGGCGACCTCGTATGCGACAACGACACCGCCGCGCGCCAGGCCGAGAACGGTCACATCCCCGCGCCCACCGTAGCGGGCAAGAGCCCGCCCGAGACGGCGACCGGCATCGTGACGATCGGCAAAGATTGGGCCCATTCGGTGCGCCCTTGCTTATGGGGGTGCCCCGCCGAGGCGCAGCTCGCCTTGAGACGGGGACCACAAAGAAACAGACAACCGGCGGCGCGTTGTCGCCGCACCCCGAGCGCGGGCCGACCCCGGAAAGAGTGAGTGAAGGCGCGATGA
>DASPMT010000132.1:0-2769 GCA_035626935.1 Phycisphaerales bacterium
CACGGCACAGTAGCCGTCCTTCTCGACGGACTTGACCTGCGTGACGACGCACGGGCCCAGCTTGACGGCCGTGACGGGCACACTGACACCCTCCGGGGTGTAGACGCGGGTCATGCCGAGCTTGGTTCCAAGGAGCGTGAAGGCCATTGTGATGCTTCCTGCCTGAGTGCACAAACGCCCGCTGCGAGGAGCGGGCGCCGGGGATCAAGCCTTGATTTTGATGAAGACGCCGGCGGGGACAACGAGACGGTTGAGGGCTTCGACGGTGCGCGCGTTGGGCTCGTGGATGTCGATTACGCGCTTGTAGGTGCGGATCTCGAACTGCTCGCGCGACTTCTTGTCGATGAACGGGGAACGCAGGACCGTGTAGCGCTCGATGCGCGTCGGCAGCGGGATCGGCCCGGCGACCTTCGCGTTGGTGCGCTTGGCGTTCTCGACGATCTCCTTGGCGGAGGCGTCGAGGGCCACGTGGTCGTAGGCTTCCATCCGGATTCGAATCTTGCCGCCCGTCATGCGCGTCGCCTCGGGTCCATCGACACAGAACCCCGCGCAGAGATGCACCGAACGCCGGTGCGGGCGCGGGGGGAGGGAAGGTTACGGGGCGACCTCTCAGAGTCAACAAGGTGAAGAACTCTTTTTTCCTTAAGGTGGCGAGGTGCGAGCTGCATGTCCTTCCATTTGCAATCCATTTGTTCGACGAGATGCTGTCAACGCACCCTCAAGGCGACGGTGGCGGCAGGTCGGGACTCCTGCCGGCAACACCAAACAAAATTAGAAAATTCACCGCATGTCGGCCGTTTGACCGATAAACTCCCGCAATGCGCTTCCCCACCGCTGTCGTCACGTCACTGTTCTGCGCAACGTTTGCGCTTGGTCAGATCATTCCCCCGGGATCCCGTCGACCCGACCCGGTCAAGCCAACGGATCCGGCCGTCTCGCCGGGCATCCCCCCCACTTCACCCACGGTTGCACCTGCGCCCAAGGCGCCCATCCCGGAGAACTTCCCCGGCAAGCTCCCGCCGCTGGTCGCCACGTCCAAGCTGAGCGAAGACCTGCTGACTGTCGAGATCGCCGGCCTGACGATGAGTTTGCCGGAGAAGTCGATCGTGGTGCAGGGGGCCAACACCGAGGGGTCGGTCTACCGGATCGTGGACGAGGCGCAGAACTGGGCGATTGAAGTCCAGGTGCACCGCACCTCCAACGCCGAGGCCACGGTGCACGACACCGCGGCGCTGGTGCGTCGCAACGTCGAGCAGCTGGCGCCGGTGGTCACGCCCGGGCGCGGCGAGATCCAGCCGCGTCTGGAGTCGGGCGTTGAGCTCCTGCAGAGGCTCACGCAGTTCACCATCGCCGGGTGCGGTGCGTCGGGCGAGCGTCTCTACTTCGCCGTTCCGGGCGCCGGCTCGCGCCGCGTCCTGGGGTACACGATCCTCAAGCCGATGCCGACGACCTTTGTGATCTTCGAACTCTCCTGCGACGAGTCGAAGTTCGAAAAGGCCCGCGCGGCCTACGAGCTGTCGATCGCGACGGCGAAGTTTGAAGACCCGTCAAGGGTCATTCAGGCACGAGCCGAAGCGCTGACGGCGGGAACGGAGTTCCTTGCGGAGCTGAGCGACGAGAAGCTGGCGCGGCTGGGCGACGGCAACGAACGCTGGTTCCGCTGGTCCAAGCCGGCGGGCGCCGCCGCCGGCGGTGACCGCGAGGCGATGGAGGTCGGCTACCGGGTACAGCGGGTGACCAAGGGACGGCGCAGCGACATCGGCGCCGAAGGGGGCGGCGGACGCGACAACCCCTCGGGCCTGATCGTCTCGACGCAGGTGCGCCTGCTGCAACGGGTCGGCGGGAGCAAGGTCTCCAGCATCATCGACAGCGACACCAAGGCGTTCACCTCGTACGACCGCAAGGACGAGGCGTGGGTGACGACAACGATCGTGCGCGACCTGAAGAAGCCGGACACCAAGCCCGCGGTATTCACCGAGACCGGAGTGCGGAGCGGCAACAGCATGTCGATCGTCACCCGCCAGCCGGGGCAGCCCGATTCGGTCGTGCAGCCGACGCTGCGCAACACGCAGTACGTCAGCGTCGGCGAGGCGCCGCTGCTGGGGAGCCTGCTGGTGCTCGACGCCATCAGCATCGGGAGCGCGGCGGAGGGCGGCAAGACGCCGGGGGGGGAGTTCGGCTTCTACGCCTACCGCGCCGACACGGGGACGGTCAGCCTCAGGCGAGAGACCGTCGCCAGGGACGCCGCCCGCGCCAACGCCTGGACCGTCCGCTCGCGCCAGCGCGACGAGAAAGCGTCGACACTGAGCGTCTACCGTGATGACGGAACGCTCGTGAGGTCGGAGCTGGTCGACGGATCGGTGTGGGAGCCGATCGAGCCTGAGGCTCTGCTGAAGCTCTGGAAGGGCAAGAACCTGCCCTTAAAGTAGCGGGTATCGATCTGCAACCATGGCGACCGAACGGATCATGACGGCTTCGGAGCTCCCGGGCGATGACGCGACGGGGGCGTTCGGCGCGCACGGCGCCGGCGCCGGTGGAGGATCGCTGCGGCCGCAGACGTTCGGCGAATATGTCGGGCAGCGGGAGCTGCTGGAGAAGCTGAGCATCGCGGTGCGGGCGGCGCGCGAGCGATCGGAGCCGATGGAGCACCTGCTGCTGCACGGACCGCCGGGCCTCGGAAAGACGACGCTGGCGCACGTCGCGGGCGCGGAGATGGGGCGCAAGGTCTACACGACCAGCGGCCCCGCCCTCAGCCGGGGCACAGACCTG
>DASPMT010000133.1:0-3920 GCA_035626935.1 Phycisphaerales bacterium
CGGTCTTCCACCTGAGCGTGGACCCCGCCGGCACCAACAAGCAGACCAGCGACCCCGCCGGCCTGATCTACGCCGGACAGGGCTACGTGAGCCAGGAGTACGACGAGAACGGCGTGCGGATCCACCGCCGCGAGCCGCAGCTCCGGATCCTGGACGCGCTCGAGGTCCCGAGCAATCAGGTCGAAATCGTCCAGTACATGAAGAAGTACGCGACCGAGCGCCCGGTCGATCAGTTCCATGTGGAGTGCCGGTCGGGCTACACGGCCACCGCGGACATGATCGAGGCCTGGTTCGGCGTGGAAGTGCAGCGGCACGACCCGGGGCCGATCAAGAAGGGCGTGCGCCTCCAGAGCGCCGCGGGCCTGATCGACGAAGGGATCTACGACGCGGGCGGCCCGCACGCCGTGGTGCTCTTCCCGGGCATGAAGCTCGCGGACGGGACGATCGGGCCGGACCCGCAATGGGAGTGGCTGTACGACCAGTTCCTCAAGTTCGGGTTCATCAAGCACGACCACTGCGTGGACGCGGGGACGCAGCTCATCAACAGGCTGGCGCCCGATCTGCGCGCGGGCACCGAGGGCCTGATCACCCGCCACATCATCAAGACCAGCAAGCTGAACGCCGACGCCGAGCTCGACGCGGAGATCAAGCGGATCGTCGCCGGCCCCGTGACGGAGATCCCCGATGAGGCAGCCGCCGATTTCGACGTGCTCTGCCTGAACTGAACGGAGAAATCATGCCCGAGAGTGTGCAAATCGTCCTGATCGTCGTGCTGGCCCTGGCCGTGCTGGCGTCCGTGATCGCCGTGGGCATCGTCGCGCTGCGGGCGACGGACGCCAAGGCGCAGAGCGAGAGCGAGACGCGGCAGACCCTGCTGGACCTGGTGAGCAGCGGGCACGCGCGGATCATGATGGCGGCCGAGCCAGATACGGCCCAGCGCGAGCTGGACCGCATCGCCCTGGTCGCCCGCGGCGAGCGGGGCTTGGCCAGCCCGCGGGAGCCGGAGACGCCGGGGCGGGATCCCGAGGATCCTCCGCACGGATCGACGTTCGTGGCGACCCCAAACGGATTCATGGGAAGGCCGCCGACGCGGGCGCCGGACCTGATCGAAGAGCTGGACAGGGACCCTGACGGCCCGTGAGGTGTGAATGCTGGTTGACGTGAACAGCGCCGGCGATCTCCGCGACTTCCTCCACGAAGCGCGGGTCGCCGCGTGGGCGCCGCGGAACGAGCTGGGCCAGCGGATGGGGCGCGACATCGCGTTCTACCTGGGGCACCAGTGGCTCTTGTCCGCGGTGGACCGCAAGGTCGGCAACGGGACGGCCAGTCTGCCCCCGCAGCTCGACCCGGACGTGCGCCGCCCCATGCGCGCCACGCTCAACCGCATCGCGAAGCACGCCCAGCGGGTCGCCGCCAGCACGCGACCGGACACGATCGAGATCGAGGCCCATCCCGGAGACTTCGGGGTGGGCCTGGGCGCAACGGCCTCGGCCCGCGTGCTCGAGAGCACCGCCAACACGCTGGTGGACCTGTCCGGCTACGTGCGGGCCCGCCGCCGCGCCAACCACCGTCGCACCATGGTCGGCTGCGCCGGCGTCGGCTTCTACATGCTCGGGGGCGAGCGGGCCCTGAACATCGACGGGCAGGACCGCACGCTGCCCGACGCGTTCATTCGCGCCTTCTCGTTCTACCCGCATAACCTGATCCTGGACCCCCAGAACGACAGCTCTGAGCTCCAGGAGCACGACTATGTAATCCTCGAAGAAGTAATGACGGCCGCGAAGATCAAGCGGCTGTTCGGCGTCACGCTGGACGAGACCAAGCTGCGGACGGTGGGGGACCTGACCCCCTTCGAGCAGATCGTGGGGGACCTGACCGGCGGGCGGGTCTTCCACGGCTTCAAGATGCACTCGCGCACGCCCGGCGCTCGGGTGGTGCAGGTCTACCTCAAGGGGATGACCGGCCGGTTCGACCGCTACTGGTGCGCCATCGAGGAAGAGGGCAAGGACGACTCGCGACTGCGGATTCTCAAGGGCGAGGGCGCGAACCCGTGGGGCGGCGACGGGCTTCCGCTCGCGCTGTACCAGGGGCACTTCGACCCCGACTCGCCCTTCGGGATCTCCGACGTCCACAACATGGCGGCGGACCAGAAGTGGCTGAACGCCTACGCGACGTTCATCCTGCGCACGTTGCGGAATCACGCGAACTACAAGTGGCTGGTGGACACACGGTCGGCGCCCAAGGAGCTCAGCGCCGAGAGCTGGAAGAAGCAGATCAACAACGAGATCGGCGGCGTGCTCTTCTACGACGCCGGCCGGCGCGAGCAGGGGATCAACCCGCCGACGATCACCAGCTATCCGCCCCCGCCCGGCTTTGTCCTGGAGGGGATGCGCGAGTCCGACGCGAACATGCAGCAGCAGGCCCACCGCAGTGAGGGCAGCTACGGCGCGACCAAGAGCCACGTGCCCGACGCCAGCTTCAAGCAGGCGTTGATCGAGGGCGACAAGGTGATGTCGGCCCGCGTGCACGACGACATCGAGCAGGACATGCGGATGGCCGGCGTGCTGGTGGGCACGACTGTACGGCTCGTCCGGTCCATGACGCCCAGCGTCCTGGGCGTGCTGCGCCGCAAGGGCTTCGGCCGCCGCGAGTTCTCGATCCTGGCCGCGGAGGATCCGGGCCAGCTCTCGTGCGCGCTGAAGGTCCGCGAGAGCTCCGTCCGGCACCGCCCCTACGCGGAGAAGAAGCAGGATCTGCTGGAAGCGTCCACCGCCAACCGGATCTCGCCGCAGGAGGCTCGGGCGGCGCTGGCGAGCGACTTCTTCGACTCCCCCCTGACGGCGATGGACCGGCAGATGAGCCACGAGGCGACGCGAGCCGCCGAAGAGGTCGCGGCCGGCAAGGACTGGCAGGCCCTGCCCCTGGGCCAGCACGGCCAGTTCTTCATCGAGGCGTTCACCCAGATGCTCTTCGACGCCCGTGTGCGTGACAACAACGGCGCCAAGGCTCGGCTCAGCGCCGCGATCCAGGCGCAGCGTCAGATGGGCGTGGAGGACATGATCAACTCCGACCCCAAGCTGTACATCGAGCGGCAGGTCGCGGAGGCCAAGGCCGCCGAAGAGCAGGCGCAGGCGGACGCGGAGTCGGCGCGGGGCGAGGCCGATCGCCTGGCCGAGCTCGAGGCCGGGCAGGAACCCGCCGCCGGCCCGATCAGCCTGGCCGATGCGGTCGATCACTTCATGCCCAAGGCCGCCGCGGCGCCCATCGGGCCGCCGGATCCGGAGCCGGGAACGACGGACCTGGCTCCGGGATTGTCGGTCCCGGCATCACAAGCCGCTTGACGTGGGAAGTTAGTAGGCACTAATATGCAGTGCCTATGGCTGATCCCACCCCCAACACGGCACCCGCGACCCCGGCCCCAACCACGGCGCCGGCAGCGGATACCCCGTCACAGGGCGCCGCCCCCGCGGCTCCGACTCCCAGCCCCGCGGTCCCCGCGGGCTTCAAGCTGGTGAAGGAGTCCGAATGGGAAGAGGCGCAGCGGTTGGCAACCCATGGCAAGGGAGCGAGCAGGCTCTACCAGTCGGTCAAGAAGCTCGGGCTCGAGAAGCCCGAAGACTTCGACGCGATCAGCCAGAAGTTGGGCGGGCGCAAGCTCGCCGACGTGCTGGCCACCCCCGCGGCCCCGGCCGCAGGGGACGGCGATGATCCGGCACCGGTCAACGTCGATGAGATCGCGGGCAAGGCCGCGGAGACCGCCCTCGGGCGGCTCCGGCAGGAGAGCATTCGCGAGAAGGCCGTCGCCCAGCACGAGGCGGCGAGCACGCGAGAGGACTCGCTCAAGAAGGGCTTGCTGGACGAGCTGGGCAAGGATGCCTCGGCCGCCGAAAAGGACGTGATCGCCGAGCTGGTGGACGCCG
>DASPMT010000134.1:0-10552 GCA_035626935.1 Phycisphaerales bacterium
GCAGCAGGAACCGACCCCGCTCGTCACGCAGGTCCACGAGCGTGGCGATCTTGTAAGGCAGAGGAGTCGGGGGGTTCATCGGGCGAGGGTAGTGCGAGCGAAGCGGAGGTGAACGTGCGGAAAGACGGACAGGTTCGCGCAGCCGCCGCGCGTCCTTTTTTTCTCCTTCACTTTCACTTTCACTTTGGCCCCACGCCGATACCCTTTGCATGTCCGCCCTCCCGAATGCACCCGCCGCTCAAGGCGATCCCCTGCCTCTCCCCCGTCACCATCACGCCACGGCGACGCAGCTCGCCCTTACCGGCCCGGCCCAGCCCTGGGACGTCAAGGGCAAGCGGTGCTACCTCGTCGGCATCGGCGGTTCCGGCATGCAGGGGATGGCCCGCATGCTCAAAGCCCGGGGCGCCGTCGTCAGCGGCTCAGACTCGGGCCACACCCCAACGACCGACCGGCTGACCGCCGACGGTTTCAACGTGGATTTCGACCAGACTCGCCACTGGCTTCCGGAGGCGACGGACATCGTCATCGCGTCCGCGGCGATCAAGCCCGACCACCCGCAGATGCTCGAGGCGGCAACCAGGGGCGTCGAGACGCTCTGGTACGCCGAGGCCCTGGGCCGCTGCATGCTCGGGCGCACGGCGATCTGCATCGCCGGCACCCACGGCAAAAGCACCACGACCAGCATGCTCGCCTGCGTGCTGAGCGACTGCGGCATCGACCCCACCGCCATCGTCGGCGCTACCTGCGCCCAGCTCGGCGGCGCGAACGCCCCCCCCCAGCGCGGCGGCGGGTTCGTCATCGGCGCCGACACCATCGCGTCGGGCGCATGGAGCGGCCGACCGGGCGTCGTCGTCGCCGAGTCGTGCGAGTTCAACCGGTCCTTCCACCATTACCACCCCACTATGGCCGCGATCACCAGCGTCGAAGCGGATCACCTCGACGTCTACGGCACCCTGGACGCGGTGGTCGAGAGCTTCCACCGATTCGCGTCGCTCACCGCCCCCGAGGGCGAGGGGGGGCTGCTGCTGATCGCCCATGACGGCGCCCACAAACGCGAGGTCACCGCCGGCATCGCCGCCAAGGTCGAGACCATCGGCTTCCACCCCGACGCCGACTGGGTGGTCACCTTCGATCCCGCCACCCGCGGCGCCAGCGTCGCCAACCGGGCCCGCGGGCTGGCCTGCGCCTGGGCCATGCTCATGCCCGGCTCGCACAACGCCGTCAACGCCGCTACGGCCGCCGCCTTTGCGCTGGTGATGGGGGCTGAACCCGGCCGGATCGGCTCGAGCCTCAGCCAGTTCCGCGGGGTCGATCGGCGCGTGCAGCTCCTGGGCGTCTGGAAGGGATCCGCCGGTTGGGCGCACGGCGTCCGCGTCATCGACGACTACGGCCACCACCCCACCGAGGTCTCGACCACGCTGCGGGCACTGCGCGCCGCGGAGCAGACCGAGGCCAAGGGGGGGCGGCTCATCTGCGTCTTCCAGCCTCACCAGCACAGCCGCACCCGCCACCTGATGGAGGAGTTCGCCGCGGCGTTCGACGCGGCGGACATCGTCATCGTTCCGCACATCTACTTCGCGCGCGATACCGAGGAGGACCGGCGCAGCGTCACCAGCGCCGACCTGGTCGACCGCCTCATCGACAAGGGTGTGCAGGCGATGCACCTCTACCCGTTCAAGGCGATCGTCACGCAGCTTCAGACCATGTGCCGCGACGGCGACACCGTCGTCTTCATGGGCGCCGGCCCCGTCAACCAGATCGGCTTCGACCTGCTGAAGACGAGCAAGGCGTAAGGCCGTGGGAGCGGAGTCCTGAGTCGTCAGCCCGCGTGAGAAGAGGTTCCCTTCATCTGAGCTTTGCGATCGAGCTTCGAGCTTTACCCCATGACCGTGGCTACCCCTGCAGACATCCAGATCCTCCCCGACCAGCCCGTCTCCACGTGGTACAAGTGCGGTGGAAGGGCCAAACGCTTCGCCCGGCCGACAACGGTCGAGCAGCTCCGCCGCTGCGTTGAGATCGACCCGGCGCTCCGGGTTCTGGGCGAGGGGGCCAACCTCCTGGTCGCCGACGGCGGCGTGGAGGAGCTGGTCGTCCGGCTCGACCAGGGCGAATTCACCGCGCTCAAGGTCGACCAGGCGTCGGCCGTCGTCCACGTCGGCGCCGGCTTCGACCTGATGAAGCTGATCCACGAGACGCACAGGGCGAGCCTCGTCGGGCTGGAGAACCTCGGCGGCATCCCGGCGTCCGTCGGCGGCGCGGTGACGATGAACGCGGGGGGCACCTTCGGCCAGATCGCCGACTTCGTGCACGCGGTGCACGGCGTGACGCGCAGGGGCGAGGTCGTCCGCCTGGCCCGCAACCAGATCATCTTCGACTACCGGCACAGCGACTTCGGCAAGGCGGGCAGCGGGATGATCATCACCGCCGTCGAGCTTAAGCTGAAGCGCCCGATCGGCGACACCACGGCGGCGCGGGCCAAGCTCAAAGAGGTCATGGCCTACAAGAAGAAGACGCAGCCCATGGGCGCCGACTCGTGCGGCTGCGCGTTCAAGAACCCGGCGATCCTTCATGACCTGCGGGGCATCGCCGTCGCCGGCACGCGGGTTTCTGCCGGGATGCTCATCGACAAGGCGGGCTGCAAGGGGATGACCGTCGGCGGGGCCACCGTCTCCACCCAGCACGGCAACTTCCTGTACGCCGCCTCACCCTCGTGCACCGCCAGCGACCTGATCACGCTCATGCGGCAGGTCCGCGACAAGGTCAAGGCCACCTTCGACGTCACCCTGCAGAACGAAGTGGTCATCTGGGGCGACACGCTGTAAACAAGGCATTTTTCACAACGAAGGTACCGGGGGAAGCGAAGGTGAGTGGGTCCGCATGGCTTGCCGGCTTCCCTCTTTCCCCTTCGCTACCTCCGATACCTTCGTTGTGAAAACTCTTCCTGTCTTTCTCCGCGGTTCGCTCGTCGTGGTGAATAGGTTTGTCCATGTTAAAGAAGAAGCACGTTCTGGTCCTCGGCGGCGGGCCCGACGCCGAGCGTGAAGTCTCGATCAAGTCGGCCACCGGCATCGCCGAGGCGCTCAAGGCGCACGGCGGGTACGAGGTCTCGCTGGAGATCATCGACACGCTCACCGCGGCGCAGCTTGGCGCGGCCGAGGCGGACGTGATTTTCCCGTACCTTCACGGTCCGTACGGCGAGGGGGGGCCGCTGCAGGACCTGCTGGAGGAGGACGGGCGGCCGTACGTCGGCTCGGGACCGCGCGCCAGCCGGTGGGCGATGGACAAGGTCGCCACCAAGGCGGTCGCGGTCTCCCTGGGGATCGAGACGCCTGAGTTCTGGGTGCTCAACGACAAGGACCCGGTCTGCCCGTCGCCGCTGCCGGTCATCATCAAGCCGGTCCACGAGGGGAGCACGATCGGCCTGCACGTCTGCACCACCCACGCCGACTACACCGTCGCCGTCGCGGCGATCGCCAGGGAGCGGTCAAAGGGCCTGGTGCGGTCGTACATGATCGAGCCGAAAGTCGGCGGGCAGGCCGCCATCGGCAGCCGCGGGGGGGCGCGCGAGCTGACCGTCGGCCTCATCGACGGCGAAACGCTGCCGATCATCGAGATCAAGCCGCACGATGGTCTCTACGACTACCAGGCGAAGTACGCCCGGGACGACACCCAGTACATCCTGGAGCCCAAGATCCCCGATCATGTCGCCCGCAAGGTGACCAAGGCGACGAAGCGGATCGCCAAAGCGCTGGGCATCCGTCACATCGCCCGGGCCGACTTCCTCCTTGACAAGGGGGGTACGCCGTGGTTCCTGGAGATCAACACCACCCCGGGGTTTACCGATCACTCGCTGGTCCCCAAGGCCGCCGCCCACGCGGGCGTTTCCATGCCCGACCTGTGCGCCAGGCTGGTTGAGCTGGCCGCGCCGACGGGTACGCCCAAGGGTCGGCGCTCGCCCGAGAATCCGGCCGCGGGAGCGGCGGAAGACCTTGCCGAAGCCCCCGAACCGTCACCAACCGCACGCCCGAAGCGCAAAGCCGCGGCGCCCCGCAAGAAGGCCACCAAGTAACCCGATCCAGCGCCCCTAGACTGGGCGCCCTTGCGCGTGCGTGACATGACCAGCGAGCCGCCGGAAACCAGCGTGAATTCCTCGCCCGCGCGCGAAGCCGCGGCCGATATTCGGCCCGTGCTTTCAGACCTCTCTCGCCGTCGCCTGCTCCAGGCCGGGTCCGTGTTCGGACTCCTGTCGCTCGTCGGCTGCGCCGCCGACAACGTCGCCAGCTCCGAGCCGCTGCCGAACGTGCCGTGGCCCGAGCCTCCCAAGGGCCCGGCGATCCCGCCGCAGCGCATCGTCGAACGCCCGCAGCCGCAGCCGGCGCCGGTGCAGCCGCCGCAGGTTCAACAGCCGATCGCGTCGGGTCTGCCGACGGGCGTGCTCCCGCGCACGCGCTGGACCTCTCCCGCGCTGGCCAACCCATCAAACGCGCGCCCGATGAAGGGCGTGAACTGCATCACGATCCACCACGACGGGATGAAGCCGTTCTTCGGCGAGAGCGAGGCGGACTCGGTGGCTCGCCTCCGCGCCATCCGCAACGCGCACACCAACCGCCGCAGCAGGGCGGGCGAGCGCTGGGCCGACATCGGCTACCACTTCATCATCGACCGCGGCGGGCGGGTGTGGGAGGGGCGGCCGCTGGCCTACCAAGGCGCGCACGTCGAGGACGAGAACGAGCACAACATCGGCGTCATGTGCCTGGGGAACTTCCAGGACCAGGCGCCCACCCAGGCGCAGAAGGACCGGCTCGACCAGTTCGTCGCCCAGCTCATGCGCGACTACCGGATCCCGCTCCGCGCCGTTCGCACGCACAAGGAGTGGCCGTCGGCCCAGACCGACTGCCCGGGCCGCAACCTCCAGCAGTACATGGCACGCACGCGCGGGCGCGGCGGAGCGATGGCTCTGGCGATCGCCCAGAGCGACCCGGTTCTGCTGGCGTAATCACGCGAGCAGCGACTCTCCCGTCATCTCCGCCGGCTTGTCCTTCCCCATCATCGCCAGCAGCGTCGGCACGATGTCCGCAAGCCGGCCGCGCTCGGCGCGGACGCGATGGTCCCCCCACTTCGACGCGTCGCGGTCGCCGCGGAGCAGCGCGCCCTTCCACGCCTGGCCGACGATGACGAGCGGCACGTCGTAGGTCGTGTGCGAGGTGTGCGGGCAGTTGTGCTGCGGGTCCCACATCTGCTCGGCGTTGCCGTGGTCGGCGGTGACGATGAGCTGCCCGCCCCGCGCAAGCGCGGCGTCGACGATCTCGCCCACGCAGGCGTCCACGGTCTCGCACGCCTTGATCGCGGCGTCGAGCCTGCCGGTGTGGCCGACCATGTCGGCGTTGGCGAAGTTCACCACCAGCACGTCCTCGCAATCGGGGGCCGCCAGCCGGCGCAGCACCGCGTCGCGAACCTGCTCGGCGGCCATCTCGGGCTTGAGGTCGTAGGTGCTCACCTTGGGGCTCTGCGGGTTCTCGCGCACCTCGCCGGGGAAAGGGGGGTCGCGGTAGTCGTTGAAGAAGAACGTCACGTGCGGGTACTTCTCCGTCTCGGCGCACCGGAACTGGCGCAGCGAAAGAGGCCCCGACCACCACTCGCCGGCGATCCGCTTCATCTTCGGCGGGCGGGGGAAGACGACCGGGCAGTGCTTGACGAGCTCCTCCCAGTATTCGGTGAGGATGACAAAGCGGGTGTGCGGCCTGCCGCCCACGCCGCGGTCGAAACCTCGCACGCCCGTGTCGGGGGACGGCTTGACCGCCGCCCACTCCTCGTCGGTGAAGACGAACGCCGACGCGATCTCGCGGGGGCGGTCGCCGCGGAAGTTGTAGAAGAAGACGGCGTCGCCGGTCTGGATCGGCGCCGGCTCGCCGACCGCCCGCGGCGTGACGAACTCGTCCCCCTGCATGCTGTCGCCGGTTGGGTGGTCGTAGTAGTCCTGGAACGCCTGGGCAACTGAGTGGAACCGCGGCACGGCCGGGTCGCGACCGACCAGCACGTCGTAGGCGCGTTTGACGCGCTCCCACCGATGGTCGCGGTCCATCGCGTAGTAGCGCCCGCACACGGTGGCGATGCGCCCGACGCCGATCTGCGCCAGCCGGGCCTCGATCTGGGCGGCGAAGTCGATCCCCTGCCGGGGTCCACTGTCGCGTCCGTCGCTGAAGAGGTGCACAATGACCCGCTCGCGAGGCACACCCAGGTCGGCGCAGGCCTGCACGAAGGCGTAGAGGTGCTCGAGCAGGCCGTGGACACCGGCATCGGAGCCGATCCCCATCAGGTGCACGTTCCGACCGGCGTTCATCGCCGCGGCGATGGCCTCCGCAACGACCTTGACGGTGTGGAGCCCGCGTGAGCAGGCGTCGGTGATGGTCTTGCTCTCTTGCTCGACGATGCGGCCGGCGCCGATGTTCTGGTGGCCGACTTCGCTGTTGCCCATCGTGCCGGCGGGGAGGCCTACGTCGACCCCGCTGGTCTTGATCAGCGTCCAGGGGTATTCCGCCATCAGGCGGTCGGCGACGGGCGTGCGAGCGATCTTGACGGCGTTGAACGCGTCGTGCTCGGGAAAGGGGTTCATACCCCAGCCGTCGCGGATGATGAGAACGGTGGGACGCGCGGGCGTTGGCATGCCGCAGGGTACAGCAGGCGACTTGCCTCGGCCGGGTCTGAGGCGTCCGCGGTCAGCTCAGGTGGGCGAGCAACTCCTGCGGGCTGAAGGCCTGCTTGGGCTCCCGCTTCTGGCTCCACTTCACCTTGCCATCCTTGCCGATGACAACCGTTCCGCGCCAGGCGACGTTGTGGTCGGCCCAGTAGAGGCCGTAGGCCTTGCTGACCCTGCGGAAGTTGTCGCTCAGGAGTGTCTGGGTGAGGCCGAGCTGCTTCTTCCACTCCGCCAGCGACGGCCCGCCGTCGGCCGAGATGCCGACGACGGTCGTTCCCTTGCCGCCGAGGGTGCCCAGGTCCTTGGTGATGCAGGACATCTCCGTTCCACAGACGCCGGTGAAGGCGAAGGGGAAGAAGCTCAAGACGACGTCGCCCTGCTTGAGCGCGTCGGAGAGTCTCCAGGACTTGCCCCATACGTCTGTGGGAAGCTCGAAATCGGGGGCGGTCTCGCCGGGCTGGATGACGCCGTCGCGCGGGGTGAGATGCTCGTTGGCCATGGGCCGAGCGTAGGGCCGCGAGATGCCGGATCGCTCCCTCGCCACCCGAGCTGTCGAGCCGGTACGTCCGGCGCGGGTCAGCTACACTCGGGACGCACCGTCACTCCGCAGGAGGCACCGTGACGACCCTCGACTCACTCAAGGACCGGTACCAGGAAGTCAAGGACCGTTGCGCCGACGCCGCCAGGCGCGCCGGGCACAGCCCTTCGGGCATCATGCTCGTCGCGGTCAGCAAGTACGCCGGGATCGACGACGTGCGCGAGCTGATCAACATGGGGCACCGGGACTTCGGCGAGAACCTCGTCCCGTCGCTGATCCAGCGGGCGGCGATGATCGACGAGTGGCAGAACCGCCAAAGGACGCTCCCCCGCACCAAGGCGGGCGCTCCCACTCCCTCCCAACCGCCCAACCCCGTGCGCTGGCACATGATCGGCCACCTGCAGCGCAACAAGGTGAAGAAGGCCGTCGAGCTCTCGCGCCTGATTCACTCGGTGGACTCGCTCCGGCTCGCCGAAGAGATCCAGCTCGCCGCCAACAAGCTCGCCAAGACCGCCGAGGTGCTGATCCAGGTCAACACGTCGGGCGAGGTGAGCAAGTCGGGGTGCGCGCCCGCCGCGGCGGGCCACCTCGTCGAAGCGATCGAGACGATGATCAACGTGAAGGTGCGCGGCCTGATGACGATGGCGCCGCACGCCGACGGTCCGGACGGAAAGGACGCCACGCGCGAGACCTTCGGCCGCTGCCGCGAGCTCTTCACCGAGATGCGCCGCCAGGGACTGGGGGGCGACTCGTTCAACATCCTGTCGATGGGGATGAGCGAGGACTATGAGATCGCGATCTCCGAGGGTGCGAACCTGGTGCGGGTGGGGTCGGCGATCTTCGGACCTCCGCCCGCCGGCGCCAGCTCAGATGGAGCGGAGAGCGAGCCTGATCCGACCGATGAAGGCGATGAGGATTGAGTCGCCCGGCGGTCGCTGCGCGCACCAGCGGCTGTGTCTTCCGCTCCGGCTTCCTCTCCTCGAGGCGTCTTTCGCGTATCGAGCAGTTGAAAACCGGACCCGATAACCTCTGACCGCTTCTCGCTGCGGGCGCTTGCCACGCTGCGCCGTGCCCTTTCAGGAACGCCCATGCCCACCCCTTCCCCCACACCCAATCCCATCCCGTCCATCCAGCCGGGGCAGGCCCGCATCCAGTCGTTCAGGGTGGTGCCGTATCTGCCGGACCCGCTGAAGCCGTTGCTGGAGATCGGGTCCAATTTGTGGTGGACGTGGAATCAGGCGGCGATCGCGCTGTTTGCGCGGCTGGACCGGGAGCTGTGGGACTCGACCAATCACAACCCCGTCAAGATGCTCGGGGCGATCAGCCAGGAAAAGCTGGACAGGGCGGCGCTCGACAAAACGTTCATTCATCAACTGAACACCGTTCATGTCAATCTCCGGGAGCACATGGGCTCTTCCGGGTGGTATGGACAGGTATCGCCGACGATCAACCCTGCCGGAACGGCCGACAAGCCGTGCCGGATCGGGTACTTCTGCGCCGAGTTCGGGCTGACCGAGTGCTTCCAGATCTATTCCGGCGGCCTGGGAGGGCTGGCGGGCGACCATCTCAAGAGCGCGGCCGAGCTCGGGCTGCCGCTGGTGGCTGTCGGGCTGCTCTACCGCAAGGGGTACTTCCATCAGTACCTCAACCCGGACGGCTACCAGCAGGAGCTTTACCCGGAGCTCGACCCGGCGAACCAGCCGGTCCGCCAGGTGATCGATGAAAAGACGGGGCGCCAGCTCCGCGTCACGGTCGAGCTGCCGGGCCGGACCCTCACAGTCGGCGTGTGGCGGTGCGACGTGGGGCGCGTGCCGCTCTACCTGCTGGACTGCAACATGCCGGAGAACTCTCGCGAAGACCGCGACATCACGGCGAACCTGTACGGCGGTGACATGGAGATGCGCATCCGGCAGGAGGTGGTGCTGGGGGTCGGCGGCGTTCGCGCCCTGGCGGCGGTCGGCGAGGAGCCGACTGTCGTGCACATGAACGAGGGGCACGCGGCGTTCGCGAACCTCGAGCGGATCGCGCGGCTGCGGGCCGCGACGGGGCTGAGCTTCGACGAGGTGCGCGAGGCGGTGGCGTCGGCGAGCGTCTTCACGACGCACACGCCCGTGCCGGCCGGGATCGACCGGTTCCCGCCGCGCCTGATCGAGCAGTTCTTCAGCCACGCCCTCCCGTCGCTGGGGCTCGACCTTGAGGGGCTGCTCGCGCTGGGGCGCGAGAACACGGCCGACCGCGGCGAGTTCTTCTCGATGGCGGTGCTGGCGATCAGGACGAGCCGGTTCGCCAACGGCGTGAGCCGCCTGCACGGAGAGGTGTCGCGCCGGATGTGGAAGGGGATGTGGCCGGGCGTGCCGGAGCAGGAGGTGCCGATCGGGCACGTGACCAACGGCGTCCACGGTCGGACGTGGGTGAGCAGCGACCTGGTGCGGCTGTACGACCGCTACCTGGGAGACAAGTGGCACACCGACCCGCAGGACCCCGCGACGTGGAAGGCGATCGACGAGATCCCCGACGAGGAGCTGTGGAGCACCCACAGCCGCCGGAAGGAGAACCTCATCGCCTGGTGCCGGCGGAAGCTGCGGACCCAGATGGTGGCGCGCGGCGCGGGGGCGCTGGAGATTGAGCGGGCGGCGTCGGCGCTGGACGCGGACGCGCTGACAATCGGCTTTGCGCGCAGGTTCGCCACCTACAAGCGCGGCACGCTGCTGTTCCGCGACCCGCAGCGGCTGCTGTCAATCATCAAGGACGAGCAGCGCCCGGTGCAGCTGATCATCGCCGGCAAGAGCCACCCGCGCGACGAGGGTGGCAAGCGGCTGATCCGCGACATCATCGACTTTGTCCGCAAGAACAACGTGCAGCACCGCATCGTGTTCATCGAGGACTACGACCTGCACGTGGCCCGCAGGCTGGTGCAGGGGTGCGACGTGTGGCTCAACACGCCGATCCGCGGGCTGGAGGCGTCGGGCACCAGCGGCATGAAGGCCGCGGTGAACGGGTGCCTGCACTGCTCCATCCTGGACGGATGGTGGGACGAGGGGTACGACCCGGAGGCGGGGTTCGCGATCGGTCGCGGCGAGAACTACGACGAGCACAACCGTGACGAGATGGACGACATCGAGTCACGCTCGCTGTACCACCTGATCCAGACGCAGATCGTGCCGGAGTATTACGACCGCGAGGGGACGGCGGACGGGCACGGCGGCGTGCCGCGCCGGTGGCTGGCACGGATGCGCCGGTGCATCCGTTCGATGGCTCCGGCGTTCAACACCCACCGGATGCTGCGCGACTACGCGACAGGGTTCTACTTCCCGGCG
>DASPMT010000135.1:0-2437 GCA_035626935.1 Phycisphaerales bacterium
CAACCGCCGGCCCTGGAAGCCGCTGCCGCCCCCCTTGGCGCCGTCGCCGGGGGTGTTGTCGTTGCCGTCGTTGCGGGACTTCGCCATGCGGGGGTCTCTCGTCTTTCAGCGGGCGCGCACACACTCCATACGCACGCCCGATGCGTGTGGATCACCACTGTATCGGCCGGAACAGGCCGCGGCTGGATCCGCCGCTCCACAATCGGTGCTGAACCCGAGCGGTTATTCCGACGAGGGCCGCCGGGCGGGCCTGACCGGGCGGGCCGTCGGCGTCGCACGCCGCGGCGCAGGCTCGTCGTGCACCGACCCCTTCGAAGGTGTGGACGCCTTCATCTTCGCCGCCATGCGCGTCCGCAGGGCCTGAAACTCCGCGTCGGAGAGCTGGCCGCTGGCGTGGAGCCGGCGGAAATCCTCCATCAGCATCCCCGTCGCCGCCGGCTTCTCCGCGCTGAGGATCTTCTTCCGCACCGTCATGATGATGACCGTCGCCACAAAGAGCGCGGCGATCACCAGGCCGACGAGCGTGAGAAGCCGGGCGGTGTCGGACGCGGCCAGCGTTGTCAACGGTCAGTCCTCTGCGGGGAGAGCTGGGTGCGAGCGGGGCCCTGAGCCCCTGACCAGTCTACAGGTTATTGGTCGTGATCACCTGGTGGATGGGCCGCAGCATGTGCGGGATCACGCGGCTCTCGATCATCTCTTCGCCGGCGGCCGAGAGCGTGCGGAGCGTATTGGGAAGCTCCTTGATGTCGCTGACGATGCCGTACTTTCTCAGAGCGCAGATGACGCTGATGGGGGACGAAGGAGCGTCCTCCCCTTTCGCCGCTTTGTTAGGGCGCGTCTTCACCTCAAACTGCACCTGCATGTCGCCGTCCTCGGTCAGGGCGAGCCCGAAGACCGGCTGAAAGCTCGTCGGCACGGCGTTGCGGATGTTCATCAGCGACGCCAGCGGCCCGCTCCCCATCAACGCGTCGGCGACGATCGCGTCGTGGTTGCCCGACGCGGGCAGGTCGAAGCCGTAGACCAGCTCGACGTAGTCGACGTCCAGCGGACTGATCGAGAGGTAATTGGGCGCCACATCCACCACCAGCCGGTGGAGCTTCATCCCCTCCGACAGCGACGAAGGATTGACGTCGCCGGTTCGGATCGATGTCTTCCGCACGCCGAGCCACCGCTGCGACGGGTCGCCCTCCTCTCCGCCCCCCTCCAGCGCCAGCTCGTTGTCGTACCGCCGGAAGCGGTTCATCTCCGGCCGGTCGCGCCGGATGCGCTCGAACAGGCTCAGGACCGTGTCCCGATTGGTCGGGAGGTCCATCCTCACCTGCAAACGCATGTTGACATAAAAGTCTGAGGTGAAGGCGCTGAAGCTGTCGGGCATCGTTAGGGTCTCGTGCGGCGTTCTGCTTCCCAGTCAGCCGATCAGGTCGAAGGATACACCGGTTCCGGCAGCCTCCCCAGAATGAAGAAGGCCTTCACGTTCGCCAACGTGGTGACGACGGGACGTGAGAGAACGATGAAGCCAGCTTCGTGCGTACCCCGACGACCGCTTGTGTGAAGCGGCGCTCCCAGCCCATGCTTACCTCAAGGGCACCGGCTTGGTCCGGATGCCGCTCTTGCTTTTCGCGTCAATCCTGGCGAGCGCATCCTTCACGTCCTTCTCGTTCAACGGCTTGGAGAGGGACAGCGGCCCGCCCGCATCCCTGAGCCACCCTTCAACCAGCGCGACGAGCTCCGCGTCCGCCATCCCTTCAAACTTCGGCATCGTGACCGCGGTCCGGTCGGCGGTGCGCTTGCGGATGATCCCGTCCAACCCTTCCATCGCGGCCTTGGCGGCGGCGTCGGTGAGCGATCGCACCGTCGCCTGGTCTTCCGTCCGTGTCTTGGTCCAATCCCCCCACCGCTTGCGGAACGCCCGCATCGCGCCCTCGCGCCTCCCTCGGACGTCCATCTCCTTGCCGTACATGAAGAACACGATCCCCGCCGGGATGATCGCCTTCTCTCCGGCGAGTTCCCCCACGCGCTTGACGCTCGACGCTTTCCCCGTCTTGACGTCGTCGCGCAGCTCGGCCATCGCGTTGTCGAGCACCTTGATCAGGTCCGCCACGATGCACCACTCGTTGCGGGTCTGCGGGGTGTACTGGTTGACGCCCGGCAGGTTCAAGGGCAGCACGAACCACCACCGCCCGTCGTGCTCACGGATGGTGAAGAGCCCGCCCAGCAGCGGCTCCTTGTCGAACTTGATGACGGCCGCATCATCGGCGGTCCGCTCAACGCTCAGGCGGCCTGCGCCGCTGTCGAGCCAGCCGAACGGGTCCGCGAACAGCCGTGTCGTGAAATCCTGGAACTGCTGCTCCTGCTGGCGCGCGTCGTCCTCGTTCTTCGGACGCTCGATCCGGATCGGGCCGTTGGGGTTCGCCGTCATCAGGGCGGTCACGATCCC
>DASPMT010000136.1:0-29664 GCA_035626935.1 Phycisphaerales bacterium
GGAGCCACGATCGCCAGGTGTGCCGCCCGCGCGAGGCTGATGTGCTGGGGGTCGTGACTCTCCACGTGCTCCCACGCGCTGGTGTACACCGGCCGCCCGGACAGCGCCTGGAACGTCAGCGGCGTGACGAACTTCGCCGCCGCCGGCGTCATCGCCACCGTAACGTGCGCGCCCGCCTGCGCCAGGCGCGAAACGAGCGTGCAGGTCTTGTACGCCGCAATCCCACCCGTCACGCCGACCAGGATCCGCTTCTCGCGCAGGTGCTCAAGGCCGGGAGTGGTTGGGGAGGCAGTTGAGGGGCTCATGACGGGAATGCTCATGGCGGAAAAGAGACAGGCCCGGAGCGGACGCCCGGGCCTGCGGGTGGTTGTTCAGCGGGCGGCGGCCCGCGCCGGTCAGTTGACGCCTTCGGGGAGGGCCGCGCAGGTCGCGGGGTCGGTCATGTCGAGTTGCGGCTCGATCTTGCCGGTCATGATCTCCTCGACGGCGATCTCCAGGTCCGATCGTCCGTTGCGCTCGACCATGGGGCGGGCGCCGTCCATGAGCTGGACGAGTCGGCGCTGGATCAGGGCACAGAGCTTGAAGCGGCCACCGACCTTGTCGATGATCTCGTCGCCCTTGAGAGCTTCGATCATGTTGCTGCAGTCCTTGTGTGAGCGATGCGGCCACGCGCCGGAGGCCTCAAGAGGTGGGAGTTATCCACATTCGGGCCCGGCCGTCGTGTCTGGCTTGTTTGCGAACCAGTCGTCCGTATACTAGGGGGCGTCGGCCCGGCAGTCATTGCCGATTCCTGGGCTGGGTGCGGGTACGGCCTGCGGCGACGCTGCTGCGACCCTGCAAACGATTTGAGAATCTGATTTTCTGACGGGGCATCGGCCAAGTGGCCGGGGTTTAACAGCAGGGTCTTGTTTGGACTTTGGAAGGATCGCCGTCCGCGGTGGGTCTGATGAGGCCTGCACCGCTTATGGGACGATCGTTGATTACCGGGGGACGGCGGACTAGGCAGGCCACGCGGCCGGCCTCAGAAGAGACATCCGAGGACCGTTGATGTTGACCAAGCAATTCGCGTTCGGGGACAAAGTCGTACACGCCGGCCGACCGGAGTGGGGGACAGGAACCGTCAGCGCCGCCGTACCCGACACCCAGGAGGGGAAGTCGTGCCAACGGCTCACGATCCGCTTCGAGCGCGTAGGAATTAAGACCCTGTCGACCGGAGTGGCCCACCTCATCCCCGCGAGCGACGCGCCCGCCATGGTGGCCGCTGAGGCGGGCCCGACCGATCCTTTGCTGGGCGGGATGGGCGAGAAAACAGCGCGCGAGCTGATGCTCAAGTTACCGGACGCGTGCACCGACCCGTTCCAGCCGCCGCGGGTGCGTCTTGACGCGACCGCCCGGCTCTTCCGCTTCAACGAGCATGGCGGCAGCCTGATCGATTGGGCCGCGGCCCAGAGCGGCCTGAAGGATCCGATGACCCGGTTCAACCGCCACGAGTTAGAGGACCTGTTCAAACGCTGGACGATGGTGCGCGACGAGCACCTGAAGAAGCTGGTGTGGGAGATGAAGAAGCAGGACCCTGTCGGGCTCGGCCTGGCGGTGAGGGGGGCGACGGGGAAGGCGCAGGCGATGATGAAACGCTTCGACACCGGGCGCTGAGCGCGGGCCACAGACGTCATAAACCCACCACCGATCCGCCGTCCGAGAGCCCTTTTCCGCGCTCGGAACGGCGGTCGTTGCACACTGAAGAGGTTTTTCGCGGACCTTGTGCGCTGGCACGCGGGGGCGCCGGCTCGGGCGCGCCCGTTGCACCCTGTTCCTCCGTCAGGATGAAACACGCCTGACACGCCCGGAAGAGAAAGACACGTCTGGGAGATTCGGTTTGAGCCGGCGCCGCGGAAAGAGAGCCGCTGCGTCACAACTGAAGAGGAGCCCGACATGAGCGAGAACGAATTCCAGCAGAGCCTTGGCGACCTGATCACGCAGATCGACAGCCTCCCCGCCGACCAGAAGGAGCGCCTCAACGCGCTGGCCGACGAGGCCCGCGACCGGCACACGCGAATGAAGAAGACGGTGGCCGACCTGCAGGACTCGATGGACTACCTGCGGCTCTCGATCAAGTACCTGCTGTTCGACCTTGAAGCGACCCGCCGCGAGAACGCGTACCTGCGGAAACTGCTCGAGAAGCAGACCAACCCCAACGCTGAGGGCGAGAACGAAGGAAACAGCGGCGAGTAACAAGCGATACGGAAGCCCCGCCTGTCCGGCCGGGGCATCGAAACGGAGCACTCCTCCGCCACGGCGGCACCCACGGCTCCTGGTGTGCCTGCCTCAAATAGCCCTGGACCCTGCGAGGCGCGGGGTCCAGGGCATTTTTGTTTGGTCTTATGGTGTCGGCTTGAGGGGCGGAAGAGTGTCGGCGGAACGGGGCGGGCCGGGGTCGAGCACGGTTGCGCTCCGGACGGCGCCCGCGCGCATGCTCGTTGCCGTGCGCGGCGCGGCCGACCAGTCGATCGGCAGGCTGCTGGAGAACGACGTTGACGGAAGCGGCACGTCGAGCTCGCTCAGCAGCTCGCGGAACCGTCCGCCGGGAACGTAATCCACCTTTCCCGACACGGCAAGCGGCGACGCGGCGCCAGCGGCGACCACCACCGGCAGCTCAAAGACGACCGAGCCCCGGGCGGGTGCCGTCGCCTGGGCCCAGCGTTCCACACCGCCGCCCGACGCGCCGCTGTAGGCGGTGGCCCACATCGCCAGCGGTTCAGACGTGGGGTTGTCGGCGCGGACCACAACGTGCACGACGACGGGCCCGCCACCGTCGGGGGCACGTTCGGCGACGAACGCCTCGGTAAGCGTGAGTGTCGGCGCAGTGCCGCTGCAACCCCCCAGCAGACCCGCCGTGAAGATGAAAGAGAGCGCGAAGAACGCTGTGCGCATAGGCCAGCGTATCACGGCCGCCGGTTGTCTTGCCGAAGGGGGTGTGCGGCGCTTAAAGCCGCAACCAGGCGGGGGGATGAAGACGGGGGAATCAGTGCTTTTCGAACGACATCCAGCTGCTTACCTGCGTGAGCTGCGGGTTCTGGTGGATCTCGTTGGCGACGTCCCGGATGTACGAGTTCCACTGGAACGTAAGCCAGGCCATGGTGAGGCAGCAGAGCCAGGCGGCGACCTCGGCGCTCCCCTTCTTGCGGAGCGCGAACAGGACGGTGCATGTGAAGCCGACCAGGCCGACTTTCCAAACCGTCAGCAGCCACGGGCACCCCATCGACATCACCCAGCGGGCGACGGGGTTCCCCTCGGCCATGCCCCCGTTCTGAAGGTACGTAAGGGTGAGGTAGAGGTCGGCCAGGCTGACCAGGGCGACCATCACCAGAAGCACAGTGACGCGCCACTCGCGCCCGGTCCACTTCGTGCGGACCGGGCGGCCGGGCGAGCCGGACGTCGGCTGATGGAACAGTGGGGTGGTCCCCTGCGGATCGATTTGGGTCGGTAGGGCGGTCATTCTGCCTCTCGACGGGTCCTGCGACGAACACGGAGTTCGGTCAGGCGTAACCCCGACTGAAGGCGGCGGTTGTTTTTGCGCCACGTACACTCCACGAGCAGGCTCGCGGACGCTCTCTTCATCGCAACCGGACTTTTCCGCTCAGCCGATACGACCGAAAGAGTCGACATGGCCCTCCCCCCCTTCCCCCCCCTTCCACCCCCAACGGCCCGGGCACCTCGGGGCAGAACGGCCCGCCTCGCCGCGCTGGGTGCGGCGCTCTCGCTGGTGCCGGCGGTGCTGGGGCAGTGGGCGGTTGAGCCCAAGACCGAAAACCCGGTGTTCGTCGATGAGTCGCCGGCCGCCGCCGAGGCCCTGACCCGGGCGGCCGAACACGTCGCGACGGGAAACCTCGATCAGGCAGTCCGGACGCTGCAGCGTCTGCTTGACGAGCGGGCCGACGAGTTTGTCCCGACGGTGGCGGATCCGAACCTGTTCGAGTCGGTTCGGACCCGAGCACACGCCCAACTCCTGGGCAACGCCAGGCTGCTGGCCAAGTACCGGGAGGCGAGCGCCGGCGGCGCTGGCCAACTGCTGGAAGCGGGGCGGCTCGAAGAGCTCGTGCGGTCGCGCCTGCTGACTCCCGAGGGGTTGACGGCGGCGCTGCGGCTTTCCCACAAGCGGGTCCTCGACGGGCAGTTTGCCAGCGCGGCGATGGCCCTTTTGGAGATTGTCACTCACCCGGACCGTTCCGGCGATCAGTCGCGCGCGGTCACCGAGGCGGCGACGCTGGTGGCGCGGTACGACCGACGGCCGTCGACGCGCGCGCGTCTGGCGGCGCTGATGGGAGGCGCGACCATGCCGGCGGCTGAGCCGCCGGCGGATGCACAAGCCGCGCCGTCCCTGGGCGACGGCTCACCGGCGATACTCGTTGAGGACCTTGTGAACCAGCCGCTGGGGAGCGGCGTGTTCGGCGATACCTCGCTGCCAATCCAGCCGCTGGCGGGCTCGAGCGACGACACGGCCATCGCGCAGCTTCCAGCGTACGCGCGCGAGCTGCGGTACTGGCCCGCGGTGGGCGAGCGGTCGGTCTATTTCAGCAACGGCCCGACGGTCACCTCGCTCGACCGGGTTTCGATGCGGCGGCTGTGGAGCGTGAACGCGGCCGACGTGCTCAACCTGCCCACCGACGAGGCAGAGCACGTGGTGGGCGTCATGCGCCGCCCGACGCAGAACACCTGGGAAGAGGTCGTTCAGCCGGTGCTTTCAGCGGGGAACTCGCTGCTGGTGGCGGTCGTGGGGCGCGACCATGAATCGCTGACAAATGGCGAAGGAGTCGAGCACCTGGTCGGCTTCGACGCGGCGACCGGAACGGTGCGCTACGCCGTGCCGCTGAGATCGTTGGACCCCCAGCTTGCCGATTGCTACGCGCGCGGTCCGCTGGTAACCGACGGACGCGTGGTGGTGGTGTCCCTGCTCAAGCGCCAGAACCAGCGCCGCCTGATGGCGAGCGTGCTGGTCGGCGTCGATGCAACGACAGGGAAGCGGCTCTGGACGCGCGTGGTCGGTTCGGCCGGCGTGCTGCCGTTCTACCGCTTCGCCACCCTGAATGACGGAACGACGGGCGGCGACGGCGTCGTCTACCGCTGCGACCGGCTGGGCGTGGTCGGCGCGTACACCATCGCCGAGGGCCGCTCGCTGTGGGTGCGGCGGCTGGGCTCGAAGGTGGCGCTGGATATGCAGAAGGCCGACTTTCCCTGGCTCGTGCACCGGCCTTTGGTGACCGATGTGGGCCTGGTGGCCCTGTCGTCCGACCGCGACGAGGTGATCGTGCTCGACCGCGAAAGTGGACGGGTGACGGCGCGGCGGCGGGCGGAGGAAATGGGGAGTCCCGATTACCTGGCGGCGACCGAAACGCACCTGGTAGCCGTCAGCGACGGGGCGGTCAGTACGGTCCGGCTCGATCAGATCGAAACGGGACCGGTCAAGGCGTCGCAGCGGCTTGGGGGTACTGACGGCATCCGCGGCCGCGTGACCGCGGCGGGCCCGCACGTGCTGGTGCCTTCGGCCACCGGCGTGGCGCTGCTTGACCCGGCCTCACCGGAGAGGCCGTTGCGGATCGTGAAGCTCGACGCGCCGGGGTCGCCGCTGGCGCTGCCCGAGGGGCTGCTGGTCGTGGACGACGCCCGCGCGCACATGTACTGCACGTGGGCCGTGGCGGCGTCGCACCTGAAGGGCCAGATCGCGTCGGCGCCGGAGGACGCCGGACCAGCGACGGAGTTGCTGCTGCTGGCCGAGCGCGCGTCGCACCCGGAGGAGATGCTCCCCGCGGCCGAGAGCGCCTTGGCCGCACTGGAAAAGCAGGTCACGCCGACGGAGGTCGGGTCCCTCCGCGCCGCCGAGCACCGCGCCTCGATGGTGGCGACGCTGCTGCGGGCGGTGAACCGCTCGATAGGGAGCAAAGGTGAGCAGCCGGGCGCGACCCTCGACCAGCGAGGGATCGACAGCGCGATCGGACTGGCGGTGCGGGCAGCGCGAACCGCCGCAGACCGCGTGGCGGTTCTCCTGGCCACCGGCGAGGTGCAGGAGTCGCGGGCCCAGTGGGCGGAGGCCGCGGCCTCGTACCAACGCGTGCTGGACGACGCGGCCCTGAGCGCGGCGGGCGCTCCCGGAACGCTGGGCGGCACCGCCTCTTCGTACGCCGCCGTCGAACGCCTCACGCGCGTCGTGCGCTCCGGCGGGCGCGGCGCGTACACCGCCTTTGACGAGCGGCTCGCGCAGGAGCTGCTCGCCCTCGGGCCGGTTGAGCGCGTGCCGGTGGAGAAGCTGGAAACGCTGGCGGCGAGGTACCCCGTTGCGCACCAGGCGCCGGCGCTGTGGCTGGGCATCGCCTCTCGCTACGCGGCAGCGGCAACGCTGCAAGGACAGCGGGCGCAGGCCCGTGCGCTCGAGCGCGGGGTGCAAGCGGCTGAGCGGGCCGGCGACACCGACCCGGAGGTGGTGGGCGAATTGAACGGCACGCTGGTGAAGAACCTGATCGACCGGTCGCTGCTTGCGGCGGCGGCCGATGCGCTCGCGCGGGCGGAGTCGCGGTTCCCCGGCGCGGTTCTGACCGCGGCGGGTGCGCCGCTCGCCGTTGCGGACCTGCGGGCGACGATCCGGCGCGAGCTTGCGGGCGCGTTACGCTGGCCGCGCGTGGGCGTGCCGCGCGAGGGGCGCGCACCCCAGGTCATCGACGGGTGGGTGTTGATGGAGCCGTTGATCCGCTCGACGGGCGGGGGCGCGAGCGGCGGCGGGAGCAACCCGCCGTTTCTCGTGATGCACAAGGGGGATGACCGCCGGACGCAGGTTGCGCTCTTCGGACTCAAGCCGGGGCAACTGGCCGGGGAGACCGCGGAGGGGGCGACGTCTCCGTTGACAGAGCTCTGGTTCAGCGAGAGCGGGAGCGAACCTTGGACGCTCGTGCGCGCGGATACGAAGGGTGCCATCTTCTTCGTCGGCGAGCAGAACGGCGGCCGCCTGGTCCGGGTGGACGCCGAGGGCGGAAAGGTGGCGTGGCGGACAGAGCCGTTCGGTGCGCTTTTCCCGGCGGACCCGCCGGCGCGGTTCGGCGGGGGCGGACAGCCGGCGCGGATCATCATCGGGGGCGAGTCGCGCTCGACCGCCGAGATCGTGCTGGCGACCGACGACCGCACCGTCTGCATGGTCGAGCGCGCAGGACGCTGCGCCGCGGTGGACGCCGACAGCGGACAGGTGCTGTGGACGGCCCGCCTGCAGGTGACACGCATCGCCGACGCGACCGTCAGCGGGGGGCAGTTGATCGCGGTGGGAGAGTTCGCGCAGCCGCAGGCGGACGACAAGGTGGACCGGGTGGCGCTGCTCGATGCCCGGGCGGGCACGCCCCTTGCCGTCACCGCGGCGCCCATCGCCGGTGTGCGCTACATGCGGACCACCACCCGGGGCGACCTCATCCTGGGCGCGGGGGGCACGATCGTCGCCGTCAACGCGGCCGACCTTGAGACCGCCCGCACCGCCTGGACGCTGAAAGGGCACCCCGCCGCCAGCGCATGGGAAGCGTGGCTGCTGGACGACCGCCTGTTCCTGCTGGGCGACGACCGCTCGCTGTGGGAGGTCTCCGCCGCCAGCGGCGTCGCCTCCGAGCGACCGATCGACGTGCAGGGCCGGCTCGACGCGCGGACCGGCATCGCGGTGTGGCAGAGCGGCGGAGGCACGGTCGCGTTCGCCACGGGCCGCGGCATGGCCGTCATCGGCGGAAAGGGCACGCTCGTCGGGGCGGACGCGGTGAACGCGACGGAGGGGACCGTGCTCCCGGTTGTGACCGACGGCGCAGCGCTGCTGCTGGCGCCGCCGGCGCAGCGCCAGAGCGCGGTGATGATGGGGGACGGCAACGGGGCCGCGCCGCAGCAGTGGACGCTGCACCGGCTGGATTCGACCGGTGCGCAGCTCCTCTCGACGACGCCGATCAACTTCGCTTCGCCGCCGATGCGGATGGGCGCAATCGACGGCCGTATCGCCGTCAGCACGTCCGCCGGCACCGTGGTGTTCGACGCTCCGGCAGACGCGCGTTGAGCCTCACCTTTCCAGCAGCCACCACCTGCGGCGCTGCCGGGCGACGGGTCTGCGCGTGAGCTTGAACCCGCCCACCGCGTGCTTCTCCACATAGGCGGCGGCCTCCTCAACCGAGTCGGTGATGTAGAGCAGGTCGACGTCGTGCGGGCTGATCGTGCGGTCACGGATGAGCCGCTCCCGCAGGAAGGTCACCATGGGGGCCCAGAAGTCGGAGCCCATGAGCACCACCGGGAACGACTTGATCTTGCCGGTCTGGATGAGGGTGAGCGCCTCGTACATCTCGTCGAGGGTGCCGAACCCGCCGGGCATGATGACGAAGGCATAGGAGTACTTGACGAGCATCACCTTGCGCACGAAGAAGTAGCGGAACTCGACGAAGCGGTCCACGTAGGGGTTGGGCGCCTGCTCCATCGGGAGGATGATGTTGCAGCCGATCGATCTCCCGCCGGTCTCCTTGGCTCCGCGGTTGGCGGCCTCCATGATGCCCGGCCCGCCGCCGGTCATCACCGTGAACCCCATACGAGAGAGGCGCGCCCCCATCGCGCGGGCGAGCTTGTAGTAAGGGTGGTCCTCGGCGAAGCGCGCCGACCCGAAGACGGTCACGCACGGACCGACAAAGTGCAGCGCGCGGAACCCGCGGATGAACTCACGGAAGACGCGGAACGCCATCGCGGCCTCGATCAGGCGCGGGCGCGGGCCCTCCAGAAAGACGGCCTCCTCGGTGGGCTCGGGGTGCTTCGCCCAAGGCTGCCCGGTCGCGGGCGGGAGCGGGCAGCTGTCGCCCAGGTCGTTGAACGTTGGTGACGCCGGGTCGGTGTCGCGCGGGGCCGCGTCGGGCAGCACGGGCGCCGGCGACGCGGTGTTGGCGGGCTCGAGCGGTGGGGGCATCGCCGGAGGATACCGCCCGCGCTCCATAGACTCGTCCATGCCGGAGAGTGAAGCCGACAAGCTGGCCGTGCTGGTACAGTGCGACACCGAGTGGCACGCCGAGTCGCTCGCGGCGGGCCTGCGCGGACGCGGCGTCGCCGCCCAGGCCGAAGGCGGCTACGTCGCGGGCTGGCGGGCCGAGGTCCCGGCCAAGGCGCGGGTGATGGTCTTCAAGCGCGACCTGCTCAAGGCGCGTCTGCTGCTGAGCGAGCTGAAGACCGAGGCGGGGTCGATCGACTGGGAAACCGTCGACGTCGGCGAGCACGTGGAAGGGGTTGCCGAGCCGGTCGCGAAAATCGGTCCACCCAAGTCCGAGGCGCAGACCGCGGCGGCGTCACGCACGCGCGGGCTGCTGCTCACGCTGGCGTTCATCGCGGCGGCGGTGGGGGGGCTGGCGGCGGCGAAGTCGTGCGCAGCGCGCACGCCGTAGCCGGCCCCGTCAAAACCGCTTGTGGGCCGCCCGTGCTTCCGGCGCACGGACGTTGAGGATCACGCGCGCCATGTGCAGGTCCCCCGGCCGAGTGATCTTGATGTTGCGCGCGTCGCCTGGAACAACCACCACGCGCTCTCCCAGCCGCTCCACGAGCTGCGCATCGTCCGTGCTCGCCAGGTCGCTCTGCGCGTAAGCGCGTACGAGCAGCTCGCGCGAAAAGACCTGCGGCGTCTGGACCGCCACAAGCCCCGCCCGGTCGACCGTCTGCTGAACCGGCCGCGGCCCGGTCGCCGCCGACGGCGGGGGCGCGCCGAGAATCGCGGCGAGCGGGTCGGCGCGGGTCTCCGCGATCGGCTCTCCGACACGCTTGACCGTGTCGGCGACGTCGAGCCCGGGGATCACCGCCGCGTGCCGCTCTGCCGCCTCCAGCACGCGCTCGATCAGGTCTGCCGGCGCGCACGGCCGCGCGGCGTCGTGGACCGCGACGTGGGTGCACGACTCGGGGACCAGCGACAACGCCGCGGCGACGGTCTCGTAGCGGTGCGCTTTGCCGCCGCGCGCGAGACGTACGCCGAGCATGCCGAGCTTGTCGCCGTAACGGAGCTTGAAGTCGGCGAACGCCTCCTCGCCGTGCGGGCCGGCGACGATGATCACGGAGACGGCGGCGTGATTGGCGAACAGCTCCACGGTGCGCTGAAGCACCGGGCGTCCGCCTAGGTCCTCGTCGAGCTTGGACCGGGTCGCGCCGGGGTCGACGCCGGCCTCGGTTGCGGCCTGCTGATAGCGCGTTGATGCCCCTGCTGCGGGGATGATGACGGCGACGTTCATGCCACGAACGTAGTGGGGAAGCGGCCCGCAAGCGGGGGACAACCTGTGGGAAACTGGGAAGGGTGGACTTTGTTCGGCGTAAAGAACGCGCGAAACGCCGGGAATCGCGGCGTTTTCGCTAGCATCCAACCCGCTTGCGAGTACCCTTAGGGGCTCACGGACGAGCGACTTGATCAACAGGCGCCACGACCGGCGAGGACCCGCGGTGAACGGGTCGACGGTGTCGGTACACGCGACGAACTTACACGAGCAGCGGCTCACAACCAGCAGGAGTGATGATCATGAAGCAGGCGATGGTTCTGTCAGCGGTTACGGCGATGGGTCTTCTGTGCGCGGCCGGCCAGGCGCAGGTGGTCATCAGCCAGGTGTACGGCGGCGGCGGCAACAGCGGCGGCCTTTACGACCAGGACTTCATCGAACTCAAGAACATCGGTAACGCGCCGGTCGACATCACCGGCTGGACCGTGCAGCAGGCCAGCGCGGGCGCTACAGGTGGCACCGGCAACTTTGCGACCTCGAACCGCGCGTCGGCCCCCTTCCCGGCGATGGTCCTGCAGCCGGGCCAGTACTTCCTCGTCGGCGGCGCGTTCGGCGCCAACCTCGCTCAGCCTGACCTCCCCACGCCCGACGTTCAGGCCCCGTCAATCACCGCCGGCGCCAGCGACGGCAAGGTCGTGCTGGTGAACAGCAACACGCTCGTGAGCATCACCAACCCCGCTCACTTTGACCAGACGACCTTCAACCCGATCATCGGCGGAGGCTCGCCGATCGTCGACATGGTGGGCATCGGCACCGCGGCCAGCCACTTCGAGGGCGCAGACGGCACGGCCAACTCCTCCAACAGCCTCGCGGTGGTCCGCCGCAACAACGGCTGCCAGGACACCAACGACAACTCGGCGGACTTCGAGCTGGCGGCGCCGAACCCGCACAACAGCTCGTCGACCGTCCTGTGCGGCGTCGCGTTCCCCGACCTTGCCCTGCAGCTCTCCAACTCGGGCTGCACGCCGACGGTCGGCTCCGCGTACACCGTCACGGCGCAGGTTTCGAACGCCGGCAGCGCCTCGGCCAACGCGGTGACGGTCTCGGTGGTCCTGCCGCCGTCGCTCACATACGTCTCGAACACCGGCGGCGGCTCGTACAACGCGGGCACCCGCACCGTGACCTGGAACGCCGGCACCCTCGGGAGCGGCGGCGCAACCTCGTTCGACATCGCCACCACCGTCAACGCGGTGGCGGGCATCACCGTTACCGCGAGCGTGAGCACGACGACGGCCAACGACCCGGTCGGTAACAACAGCGCGAGCAACTTCAACGAGGTGCTCTCGACCGACGCGCCGCTGAGCACCATCCTGGTCGCGTCAAGCGCCGACTCGTCGATCGCCACGGTGATCGACGAGGGCGGGACCCCGCGCCAGCTGGCGACGATCTACCGCGCCTTCACCTCGCTCGACGGCAACTGGATCGTCCTCCGCGGCGACCTGACCTCCGGCGGCAGCGAGGCCAACGGCGTCGTGATCGTCGGGCACAACACCGGCTCGGCCTGGACCTTCTCGATCGTCGCGCACGAGGGCCCGACCAACACCGCCCCCGACGCGACGCTCCCGGCGTCGCGCATCGACAGCAACACGTTCGGCAACATCCAGGGGATCAACAACGCCGGCGAGTACGTCTACTCCTGCCGCCTGCGCAACCAGAACGGCACCCCGGCCGACACCTCCGACGACGTGCTCAACTGGGCCGTGGTCAAGGGGACCGTCGCCGGCGGCGTCTCGATGGTGATCAAGCAGGGCGACGCGGCGACCGCCGCCGAGCTCAGCGGGCGCACGTACAACATCCTCAGCAGCTCCACGATCCAGAACAACGGCACGGTGTCGTTCGCCGCGACGCTGAGCGGCACGTCGGCGACCAACGCCGCGTTCCTCAGCGACAACGGCGCGCTGGTCCGGGCGCAGAAGGGCGTGACGGTCCCGGGCAACGCCGCCACGGTGCTCGACTTCCTTGACAGCGACGACCAGAGCGACGGGCGCGGCTTCATGGTGTCGGCCGACGGCAACCACTGGATCGGCACCGGCGAGGTGCAGTCGCCCAACACCACCGACGACAACGTCGTCGTGGTCGACGGCAGCGTCGCCGTCCGCGAGGGCTTCCCCGTCGGCGCGTTCACCGACGCGGCCGGTTGGGCCACCTTCGGCAGCCAGCAGGTCCCCTGGGCCCAGATGCTTGCCGACGGCACCTGGTTCATCCACGGCTTCAATCCCGCCACCCCCGGCTTCAACCAGGGCCAGGACTGGGTCATGCGCAACGGCACGCTCCTGACCTCCACGGGCGCCCCGATCGTGCCCGCCAGCACCGAGACGTGGTCGGACAGCGTCCTGCAGCGCACGTTCTTCCTCGAGGCCGGCTCCGGCGACGCGTTCGTGGTCGGCGGCCTGACCAACCGCTCGGCGGCCGCCAACGGCACCGACACCGCCACCGACGGCGTCGTGGTCTACCGCGGCACTGAGGTCCTCGTTCGCGAGGGCGCGCCGGTTGAGGTGATCTCCACCGACGGCTCGCAGACCGTCTCTACTCGCTACCTCAACCTCATCAACGACAACCGCTCGTTCGTCGCCGGCGGCACGCTCTACATGGCGGCCACCCTCCGCAACGCGACCAGCGTCTGCAACGGGAGCTTCGGGAACCTGCCGCAGGCCCTTGTCGCCGTCGACCTGCCTGACACGAACACCTGCCCGGCCGACCTGGGCACCACGGGCGGCATCCCCGGCAGCGACGGTGTGCTCAACAACAACGACTTCGTCGTCTTCATCGACTACTTCTTCGCCCAGAACCCGCTCGCCGACCAGGGCAGCACCGGCGGCGTCCCGGGCGCCGACGGTCAGTGGAACAACAACGACTTCGTCGTCTTCATCGACAACTTCTTCGCCGGCTGCGGCGGCTGATCTTGGATCGGTATCGGACTCTTCGAAGGCCCCGGCAGCGCGCCGGGGCCTTTTTTCATTGCGCCCGCGGCGGTGTGCGCTACGCTGGCTCCGCGTGCCCGCCGACACCGCCGCTCCATCACGCGCATCGGGGATCTGGCTGGTCGTTCTTACGCTCCTGTCCTGGGCGTCGGTCCCGCTCTTCCTGCGTCAGTTCAGCGCGGACGGCGTGATCGATCCGTACACCGCCAACGGCTGGCGCTACGGCGTGTCGGCGCTCTTTTGGCTGCCGTACCTGGCGTGGCTGGGCTGGCACGCGCGGCTGCCGCGGGCGCTGCTGGGCGCGGCCGCGGTGCCGGTGGTGTTCAACATCATGGGCCAGACCGCGTTCGCCTGGGGACCCACGCTGCTGGAGCCGGGGTTCTTCAGCTTCGTCTTCCGCGTGCAGATCGTGTTTGTCACGCTGGGTGCGTACGTGCTGTTCCCGGCCGAGCGGGCGGTGCTGCGCACGGCCCGGTACTGGGCGGGGGTCTGCCTGGTGGCGCTGGGGTCGATCGGGCTCTTTGTGTTCAGGGCGAAACTGGGGGCGACGGAGGGTGCTGCAGTCGATGACAGCAACTTCTGGCTGGGCGTCGCGGTAGCCGTCGGCAGCGGCGTGCTCTTTGCGGGCTACGGGCTCTCGGTCCGCTACTTCGTCAGCAGGTACCACCCGGTCGCGGCCTTCGGGGTGATCTGCCAGTTCACGGCGGTGGGGATGATCCTGGTGATGCTGGTGCTGGGAGAGGGGCACGGCGCCAGCGCGCTGCGGATGACCGCTCTGCAGTGGACGTTGCTGGTGCTGTCGGCGTTCATCGGCATCGCGATCAGCCATGTGATGTACTACGCGAGCCTCAAGCGGCTGGGCGTGAGCGTGTCGTCGGGGATCATCCAGCTCCAGCCCGTCTTCACGGCGGCGGGCTCGCTGCTGATCTTCGACGAACGGATGAACTTCGCCCAATGGGTGAGCGGATTTGTCGGCATAGGCGGCGCACTGCTGATGCTGGCGGCGGGCGCTGCCGCTCATACGAAGAAGGCCGACACGCTCAAGGCGGAGGGGGAGGCGACCGGCTCGTAGCGCAGCACCCGCGCCGGCCGGTCGGTATCCTCCCGCTATGAAACAAGCCGCGGTGCTGGTTCTTGTGGTCGTCGCCGCGCTGGGCGCCGGCGGTTGCCGCACGCGCACACTGGAGATCACCAGCGACCCGCCCGGAGCGCTTGTCTGGCTCAACGATGAGCAGGTGGGGCGCACGCCGCTGGAGACCGGCTTTGTTCACTATGGCGAATATGAGGTGCGGCTCCGGCTTGACGGGTACAACCCGCTGGTCACACACCGCGGCGCCGGGGCGCCGTTTGTCGATCAGCCGGGCATCGACTTTGTCTCCCAGGCGTTCCCCGGCAACTCGGTCACCCGCTGGCACTTCATCCTCGAGCCGCTGCCGGAACTCACCGACCAGCGCGGCGCGGAAACCGCGGCGTTCGACCGGGCGAAGGCGTTCCGCGATCATGTAACAGGCAAGAAAACAGAGGCGCAGCCGGCCCCTCAGCCCAGCGGCGACGCCGGGACGCCGACCACCGTGACTCCGTCGGCTACATCGCCCAGTACCACCGCTCCGGCGCCGACGACCGACAAGTGACCGATCCGCACCTGCGGCAGCACGCGGCTGCCAAGGCCCACCAGCGAGTCGTGCCCGACCTTCACACCGCCTGCCAGCACTGCGCCGGGCGCGATGTGCGCGTTCTCATCCAGCACGCAGTCGTGCTCGACGATCGCGCCGGTGTTGATGATGCAGTGCGGACCTACGCGGGCACGTGCGTGCACGATAGCCCCGGGCCCGATGAAGGTACCCGGCCCGATCAGCGCCGACGGCGAGACGATCGCCGTCGGGTGCACGACTGTGACAGCGCGTCCCCTTCCCCCCGCCAGACTCATCCGCTTGATTGAGGCACGCCTCGACCGGAGATCGCCCAAGGCGACGACCCAGCCGTTGTCGCCGATCATCGGGACCGCGTCCAACGGCCCGAGGCAGGCCGGGGCGGGGTGCGGGTGGGGCAGGTCGATCAGGATCGCCCCAAGGGGGGCGGCGGGATGGTCGTCCAGAAAGCCGACGATCGGGTGCGGCGGACTGGCGACGCGGGCGGCCTCCGCGACCACAATGGCGTGACCTCCACCACCGATGAGCACCAACGGCCCTCTTGGGGCTGGGTTGGTGTGAGCCGGGCTGTGGGGGCTTGCCTGCATGGAGGAGCTCTCTCAATGGGATCGACCAGTTGCGGGCATGGCGTGCACAGGATTGAACCACGGACGGAGCCGAGCCGGCTGCAGAAATCATCCACAAGTCGTCCACATCAACGCCACCTGTTGAGGGGGGTGCTGATTGGCGGGGGGGTGATTTGACGGAACCCATTGATTCTGAGAGACTTACGATCCCGTTGTCTGGCGGATTGCCGCCGCGGGCTTTGGACTGCGCGTGGATCACCCGGGTCTGTCCGGGGTTTATGAAAGGGTTTCCTATGGCCGGTCGCGGCGGAGTTGGCACGGGCGTTGGGGTCACGATCGCGCTGCTGGGGGTGGTGGCGCTGGGCAGCACCGTCCTGGCGTTTGTTTTCTGGGCGCGGATGAACACCGCGACCAAGGACGCACAGGCGATGAAGACGCAGCAGGCGGAGTTCATCACCGATGCGGAGCGGAACAACGACCATGTCCGCCAACTTCTTCAGGAAGCGAAGAAGGAGGGGCGCGGCTCGCTGGTGGCCTACTTGGAGTCGCAGTTCCGGTCGGTGAGCGAGAAGGTCACCGGCTCTCCGGGCGAGACACCCAAGTCGCTGAGCGCCAAGATCGAGGGCGCGGTGGGCGCCGGCAATGTCATGCGCACGATCGACGATCTGAACGCTCAGAAGGCGCAGCTCGAGACGGCGCTCAAGGGCGCCGAAGCGGCCCGCAACGCGGCGGTGGCCAACGCCGCGGACATGCAGGAGAAGATGAAGGCGGCCGAAGCTGCGACGGCGGCAGCGCTGGCCGCGGTCGGCAACGACATCAAGGGGTACCGCGAGGGCGCCGAAACGGCACGCGCCAACCTGACGACCCAGCAGGGAGAGACCGCGGCGGCGATCGAGAAGATCCGGCGCGACGCGGCGGACGAGGCGGCCCGGCTCAACGACACCATCAGCCGCCAGCGCGAAGAGTTGATCGTCAGCCAGGGCAAGATCAAGGCCCTCCAAAAGGAGCGCTCCAGCGAGACGCTCAAGCCGCAGGACGAGGCGACCCTGGTCGACGGAACGGTGCTCGCGGTCGTCGACGCCGACGGCACGGTCTATATCAACCGCGGGCGCAACGACCGCGTCGTGCTCGGGATGAGCTTCGAGGTTTACGGCGAGCCCGGGCAGATCAAGCGCAGCGGCGAGGGGGACTACTCGCGCGGCAAGGCCTCGCTCGAGGTGATCCGCGTCGACGAGACCAGCAGCACCTGCCGCGTGACCCGGTCCACCCGCGGCAACCCCGTCGCGAAGGGCGACGTGATCGCCAACGCGCTCTACGACCCGGCTAAGAAGTATGCGTTCCTGGTCTACGGCAACTTCGACGCCAACGGCGACGGGCGCTCGACTCCTGACGAGGCGGGGGAGATCAAGGCCGTGATCTCCGGCTGGGGCGGCAAGCTGGTCGACTCGCTCTCGGGTGAGGTTGACTTCCTGGTGCTCGGCACCCGCCCGGTGGTGCCGCCGCAGCCTGATTCGACGGCGCCGGTCCCGCTGGTGCAGGAGTTCATCCGTTTGCGCAACATCGCTCGCGAGTACGACCGGCTCTTCGAGCAGGCGGCGGCGACGAGCATCCCCGTGCTGAACGAGAACCGGCTCCGCACCCTCATCGGGCGCTGATCCACTCTCACGGACGATCCAAGGCCCCGGCGTGTGCCGGGGCTTTTTCATTGCTGCGGCGCGGCAGCCGCTAAGGTTCAGGGATGGGTGTTGGAACGGTCATTTCGGCGGCACGCGACCGCGCGGTTTACGCGGGCCTGCGGACGGCGATCTGTCTCGGGACAGTCGCCGAACCCGACGCGACGCTCGCCGGCATGGCCCGTTTGGGGCGGCTCTACGCTGGGGCCCCGTTCAACCGCAAGCGGCTGGACCGTGCCGTGTCGCACCTGGGGGAGGCCTTCCCCCACTGGAGCGAGGAGCGGAAGCGTGAGTACGCGCTGCGGGGCTACGAGCACCTGGCGATGCTGGGCGGCGAGATGGCGCTGATGCCGCGGTTGATGAGCAAGGAAGGATGGGCGGAGCGGGCGCGCCTGGTGGGAATACGGCCGGCGCTCGATCAGTTGTTGCGCGGCCGGCCGTGCATGCTCGTAACCGGCCACGTCGGGAACTGGGAGCTCGGCGGCACGTTGATGGCGATGCTCGGCTTCAGGATCCACGCGATCTACCGGCCGCTGGACATGGCGCCGCTGGACGCGTGGGTTCAGGACTCACGCTCGCGCAAGGGGCTGATGCTGCTGGACAAGCACAGCACCGCCAAGGGGCTGCCCGAGGTCTTTAGCCGGGGCGAGTGCGCGGCGTTCGTGGCGGATCAGAACGCGGGGGTGCGCGGGATGTTCGTGCCGTTCTTCGGGCGGCTGGCGAGCAGCTACAAAGCGATCGGCCTGATGGCCCAGCGGTTCCAGACGCCGGTAGTGGTGGCGTGGGCCAAGCGGGTAGGGGGGACCGAGCTGGCCGCCGAAGGAGAACCGGGCGCCGGACGGCTGGTGCAGCACGCCCGGGCGCTGCGGTTCGACATGCACATCCAGGACGCGTTCGGGCCCGAAGAGTGGGAGGGCCAACCCGATCCGGTGTTCTACATTACCGCCCGTTACCGGCGGGCGCTGGAGGCGGCGTTCACCGACGCGCCCGACCAAGTGTTGTGGATGCACCGGTTCTGGAAGAGCCGCCCGCCGCACGAGCGGAAGCGGCGCCCGTTTCCGGACTCACTGGCCAGGAAGCTGCGGGAGCTGCCCTGGATGACCGAGGTCGAGCTGCAACGGATCATCGCCCGCAGCGACCGGGACGCCGCGGAATGGGCGGCGGACCTCAAGAATGCCGCCGGGACCGACGGCGGCGGCCTCGCCGAGGAACCGGAAGGGATGTAGGGCGCGTACCGGTGTCCATGGACACCGCGAAAGGAACGATGATGGCGGCCAGGCTGCAGGGTGTTTCGGTGGTGGTGGTCGACGACGACGCGGACATCGCCGAGGCGATGGAGGCGGCGCTCTCCGCCGAGGGAGCTGAAGTCACTACCGTCAGCAACGGCAACGACGCCGTCACGGTGATCACCGAGCAGAGGCCGCGCGTAGTGGTGCTGGACATGATGCTGCCGGGGCGCTCGGGCTTTCTGGTGCTCGAGAAGATCAAGGGTGAGGCGGACAGCCCGATCGTGATCATGCTCACCGCCAACGAGGGGAAGCGTCACCAGGCGTACGCGCAGAGCCTGGGCGTGGACAAGTACTTCATCAAGCCCGCGCCCCTCGATGCGCTGATCGACTCCTGCCGTGAGCTGGTGGATGCACGCGACGCGGAAGACAAGAAGTCCCGCAAGCCCAAGAAGTGACCGGCTTACAAACGCTGAGCCGGACGCGGCGCGGGCTCACCCGGCAGGCCGCAGCCGCACTCAGGGCACGGAGCGCCCGGCCGCAGGCCCGCCACCTTGTAGCCGCAGACCGGGCAGACGGGCACCGGCATCGGGAAAACCGCCGCCGCCAAGCGATGCGCCTTGGCGTACAGCGCCCAGGCGGCGGCGATCCACAACAGCGCGGGCAGCTGGGTAGTAAGAAGATTCTGCAGGATGGGTGCGACGCCCGCGGAGAACGCATCAGCGAGCGTCCCAGCGGTCAACTGCGCGACGAACCACAGGAGTGACCCGACGAGGGAGAGGCACCCCCAGGTGCCGACGGCCAGGGCCGTCAGTCGCACCGCTGCGCTCAGCCAGTAACGAGCCCGCGTAACCGACGCCGGATGCGGGATGATGCGGGATTCCGTGCCGGCCATTGGCGCAGTCTATCCGGAGCGCCGCCGCTTACTTCGGCCGCTCGCTCGGCGGCACCAGGTGCGGCGGCGTCTCGATCACGCCGAGCCGGTGCATCTTGTCGTGTTCGGGCTTCTTTCCGGCGACCATCGCGACGCTGACGACGCCCATGATCAGCGCCAGCACAACCGGGCCGGCGAGTTTCCAGGGGCGGATTGGCCCGGGCTCCTCGCCCCGGCCCGCTCCTCCCGCCGACAGGGCCGATGCGACGATGAGCCAGAGCAGAACGAACGGCTCGTGGTACCGCTGCCAGAGCTGAGGGTTCGCGCTGTTGGCGAGCGCGAAGCCGACGAGCGCACCGAGCATGACCCATCGCCGTCGCGCCGACATCTCCGCCAGCGCCGCAACAACCGCCGCAGCTCCGACAGGCGCCAGCACCATGAGGGCAAGGGAACGTCCGGCGATGTCGCCGGCTCGCCGGTAAAACTGCCACACGCCGCCGAACCGTCCGTTGTCGAAGTCCCACGCAGACGCGGGAACGACGGCCAGCAGCAGCCCGGCCGTAGCCGCGCCCAGCACCCACCCACGATGATCGCGCCACGCCCGTTGCAGCCCGGCCCAGAGCCACCCGCCGAAGAACGGCGCCAGCACCGCAAAGAGCCCGAGTATGAACGCCGGCGTCGCCCCCTGGACTCCCGCGCGGTGCCAGGATGTGAACGTCGGCGGGACGAGTTGGCGGTTCCACATTGACCAGAACCAGCCCAGCACGGCGAACGCCGGGATGGTGCACAGAACAGCAACGGACAAACGTCCCGCGACTGCGCCGGCGCGGCCGGCTGCGAACAGATCGCGGCTCGAGAGCAGCGGTCCGCCGACACGGTCAGCGGGGAGGCTCGCGCTCAGCCACGCCGCGGCCCAGACCAACCCCGCGGCCCAAAGGTGGACCTGGCGCGACAGCACCAGGCACACCAGCACGGCGCCCATCACCGTCAAGGTGACGACGCCGGCGCGCGGCCGCAGCGCCAGCAACAGGATCGCGGCAACGCCGAGCCAAGCGCTGTTGTCCGGAAGCAGCCATGCGGCCGACTGATAGAGGTAGGGTGAGCCGATGAGCGGCAACGCCAGGCACACCGCCGCGAGCGCGGGGCCGGGCTCATGGCCGCCCGCCCCGATGCGCCGCTCACTCCAGTGTCCGATGAGGTAAACAAGCGCCAGCGAAAAACCCAGCCCGGTCACGAGCAGCACGCGTCTTTGCGCTTCGATGTGTCGGTCTGGGGGTGCCGGCGTGAGGTTGGTCTCGTAGGCAGACCTGCCGTCTGCGCCGATGCCAGCCGCGCGCCCGACGACCGCGAGCACCAGGTGATAGCCGGGGGTCGTGGCGGAGAGGTAATCGTTAAGGAGAGGCTTCGGCAGTTCTTGCGCGAACTGGCGCACGGCCTTTTCGTGATAGTTCAGGCTGTCATAGGCAGCGCGTCCCCGTGTAGTCCCTGTAAGGATCACCGGGAGGCAGGCCACAAGCAGCAGGCAGGCGAGCACGAGCCCGGCGACCGAGACTCGTCCAGGACGGGTCCAGTGGCCAGGTCCGCTGACCGATGGATGGAGCGATAACCGCGCGGGCCAGCGAACCGGGGCCTTACGGATGTGGAAGTACACTCCCCGCTCCATCGGCACGGCGCGCCCCGCGTCTGGAGTCGGTCTTCGAACCCCGCCAGGCCCGCGCTGCAGGAGCATGAGCAAGTGTTGTCGTCGCTGATGGCCCGGATGCACAGACCGATCTACGAGCACCGGCTGCGCGTGCTCGTTGGTGAGATTCTTCCGCGCCTGCGGCCGGGAGACCGCGTGCTGGACGTGGGGTGCGGCAACGGCACCCTGGGCGCGGCCTTGATGGCCGACCCCCGGTGCCCGCAGGGGGTGATGGTCGAAGGACTGGAACGCGTCGTCCGCGGCGGTGAGCCGATCCGCGTGCACGCGTACGACGGCAAGACGATGCCGATGCCCGACAAGAGCTTTGACGCGGTGATCGTCGCCGACGTGCTGCACCACGAGGAGCAGCCCGACCGCCTGCTGCGCGAGTGCGTGCGGGTGAGCCGCCGGCTGGTGATCGTCAAGGACCACCGCGTCAGCAGCCCCTTCACCAAGGCGCGGGTGAGTCTCATGGACTGGGCGGCCAACGCGCCGTACGGCGTGCCGTGCCTCTTCCGCTACAACACCCTCGACCAGTGGCGCGCCCAGCCATCGAAGTTCGGCGCCGCCATCGAGCACGAGCTCACCAGCATGAACCTCTACCCCGGGCTGTGGAACCCGGTCTTCGGGAAAAAGCTCCAGTACATGGCGTTCTGGAGGACGGACAAGTAGGGCGGTGATTTCAACGAAGGTAACCAAGAAAGGGATGCCTCGAGACCCTCGTGCTTCTCCTGCCCGTTCTCTTCGCTTCCTTCGAGACCTTCGTTGTAAAAACTGCTTCTCGATGCTCAAGCACCTGATCAAACTCGCACGTCCGACGCAGTGGAGCAAGAGCGGCTTCGTGCTCATCGGGCCGCTCTACGCCCTGGCCGACCGCAACATCCCGGGTGCCGCGGGCATCACCGGCGCGCTCTGGGCCGCGCTCGCGTTCGCGCTGGTCGCGAGTTCGTGCTACGCCTTCAACGACGTGCGGGACGCCGAACAGGACCGCGCGCATCCGCGCAAGCGCAGGCGCCCAGTCGCCAGCGGCGCCGTGCCGCCGCGCGTCGCCGTGCTATGGGGCGCGCTGCTTGTCGCCGCGGGCTTCGCGTGCCTGCTGGGTGTTCAGCCCGCGTTCCGGCTCTGGACCGGCGGCACGCTCGCGGCCTACCTGCTGACCACCGCCGCGTACTCGCTCTGGCTCAAGCAGCGCGTCATCGCCGACGTCATCGGGCTGGCGATGGGCTTCGTTCTCCGCGTGCTGGGCGGGTGCGCCGCCGTGGGGATCGGCCCGACCACGTGGCTGCTGACCGTGACGTTCTTTCTCTCCATGTTTCTCGCGTTCGGCAAGCGCCTGGGCGAACGCCGCACGATGGGCGACGCCGCCGGCTCGGCACGCCGCGTGCAGGACGCTTACAGCGACGACACGCTGCGCCTGGCGGTGATGGCGACCGGCGTCGTCACGCTGGTCACCTACGCCTTCTACATCATCTCTCAGGACGCCAAGTTCACCTTCCACGTCGCGCCGGGCATGCTGGCGATCGCTCAGGGGGGAGGGGAGCTTCCTCCTGGATTCGGCTTCAACCTGATGTGGCTGACGCTCCTGCCGGTCACCTATGCGCTGCTCCGCTGCGTGGTGCTGCTGGAACAGGGACGCTTCGACGATCCGACCGAACTGGCGACGGGCGACAGGCCGTTCCAGATCGCCGCCGCGGTGTTCGTGCTGCTGGCCGGTGCGCTGATGTACGCCCACGCCAGCGGCGCGCTGGGCGACCGTCCAAAGGGTAAGTACCCCGTCGCTCGCGGCGCGACCGAGAAGCCGGGTTGGCCGGGGTGATCAGGCTGCGCGCCCGCCGCCGCCGGCCGGGCCGGGAGTGAAGAGCGGGTACGAGTCAACCTGATCGCGCAGGTCGCTCAACTGCTGCTCCGCCTGGGCCAGGCGCATCTCGATCTCGCGCGTAAACGCCTCGAACCCCTCGGGGGTCACGCCGCTGCGCGAGGGAGATACCTTCGTTGCGATGCGCTGCAGGCGCTGGCGGGAGAGCTGCCGCACCGCTTCGGTAGGGAACGGGAGCCGATCGGTGGGGAGCGCTGCGCCGTTGTTGTCGACCAGTCGGAGGTTGCTCATAAGGGTCCTTCCTTGAGTGTTGCGCCCGGGTGCACGGCGATCCGCTTCGCGACCGGATAGATCGGGAGACCGGATGCGTCGGTGAAGGCCGATTCACCGCGCCACACGCTCGGGTGCCCGCGCCGATGGCACGCGCGTCACCAGCGCCCGCACAGGCCGCGCGAAGGGCAGCGACAAGTGCTCGATAAGCCAGCGTCTGAGAAGACGGACCCGGGCGGTTTTCCGGATCAGTTATGGGCGAACGGAGGGCGCCGTCTGCTGCGCCGGCGCGCCTGGGGGCTTGCGCCCGTAGCGTGGCTCGGTGCCGTTGAGCATCCGCGCGATGTTGGTACGGTGCCGCCACACCACCATCACCGCCAGCAGAATCGCGGCGGTGGCGTAGGGCCACAGCGGCCACGCAACCGGCGCCCCGGGTTCGGGAACGAAAAGCCCGAAGTACCGGCAGACGGGCGTCACGAAGATCAGCAGGAACGGGATCGACACGGCGGCGACGCACGACGACAAGCCGATGAACCGCGTCGCCTTGACGCAGATCAGCCACACCACGAACGCCGCCATGGCCGGGAGCGACAGGATCGGGAAGATCGCGAGCATCGCGCCAAAGCCGGTTGCTACGCCCTTGCCCCCTTTGAACTTCAGGAAGGGCGACCACATGTGGCCCATCACCGCGACAACACCGACGGACAGCCACGCCCATGCCAGGTACGAGGGAACCTCGGGCCGGGAGACCGTTTTCAGCGCAAACCCGGCGATCAAGACAGGGACAAAGCCCTTCAGTGCGTCGAGAAAGAACGTCAGAACACCCCACTTGCGTCCCAACGTCCTTCCGACATTGGCCGTTCCGATGTTCTTCGATCCATGCTGTCGGACATCAACCCCTTTGGCGAGCCCGATCAACAACCCGAACGGGATCGACCCCAGTAGATAAGCGCCGACGACCAACCCAACCCAGGTAAGCGTCTCGGTCGTCGTCCACGCCGGCGGCGCAGGGGGCGGTACGGGAGTGATGTCGAGGGCAAAGAGCATGAGCTTCGGCTTAGACGGTAGCAGCACAGGTTGCCACAGCCGGTCTTGACCGGCGTGCTGTGCGGGATTTGTCCGGCCGCGGCGGCAAGGCCGGGGCCTTCTATCGGCGCGGGGCGTGGCTGGTCGATGCACATTCTGTCCCGGCGCGGCCGCCGCTCCGCCGGGGTCTTCCCATGGCTTCATCTGGTCCAAAGCCCGGTCCGCTGGTTGCCCCGCTGCTGCTCCGCCTGGCGATCGGCGTGACATTTGTGTGGGCGGGGCTTGGCAAACTCGTACCCATCGTCGAGTACAAGGGGCAGGACGCGGCGATCCTCGCCAATCTCGGCACGGGCGTCGCGCCGACACACCCTGTCAAGCCCATCACCCCTTCGACAGAAGCGCCGGGACTTGCGCCGCCTCCGACGCTGCCGCTGCCCGAAGGCAACGGCAAGGGCACCCCACCCAAGTCGAAGCCGTCGTCGCGCCAGTCAAAGCCCCCGCTCGATACCGGCTATGCATCCAGCGGCCCGATGCTGGCGTCGTTGACGACCGACGACCTGCCTGCCGCAGCCGATACCGCCCGCACCAAGACCCGCACCGCGTCGGCAAAGGCCAAGACGCCGCCCGCGGCCGGGGGCGCGGTGACCCCTTCGCCGACCTCGCCGACAGCCGCGGTTGGCGGCAGCCAGGCGTCGGCCCCCAAGGCACCCGCGGCCGACACGCTCCCGCCGGGCGGCAAGTACACGGCGTCTGACTTCCCCGAACCTGCCAAGGCGCGTCGAGCCTACGGCCTCAGCGTGCTGATGGTCCGCGCGGCCTACCCGCAGCCGACAGTGGGCGTGCAGCACCCCAAGGCGTACTGGCCCGCGATGTTCGCGGCGTCCCCATGGGTCGTCTGGTTGGCGTTTGGCGCCGCGGTGACCGAACTCTTCGCCGGGGTGCTTCTTCTGGTCGGGTTCCTCACCCGCCTGAGTGCGCTCATGATCGTTTCGGTGATGCTCACGGCGATGTGGCTCACGCAGATCGGCCCGGCGATCAGCACCGGCCAGACGACCTTCGGCATCCTGCCCGACAAGACCTGGTGGGACCCGCAGCTCTGGACGGCCTTCTTCTGGCAGTTGCTCATCATCGCCTCGGGCGTCGCGCTGGCGTTCTCGGGGGCCGGCGCCCTATCTGTGGACCGGGCGCTCGCCGTGATCGGCTCGGGAGGTCCCAAGTCCGAACAGGACCCGGCGTCCAAGGGGTGAAGACGCCGTCATGGGGCTGAAGAAGCACCCTTGAGTCTGAACCCGCGGCCCGTCGCCTGCGAACGATTCAGTACCCTCACATGCGCCTCCGCGACCCCATCCCGGCCGGACGTTCAAAGCGCATCGGCGCAGCTGCCGTCGGCTCGATGGTTCTGCACGCCGCTGTCGCCGCCGCGCTGACCGGCGCGGCACTGAGCATCGCCGCCGACACGCCCGCGACAAAGGCATCTGCCGACATCCAGATGACGGTGCACGCCGCCGCCAGCAACGACCTGTTCCGCGCTGCGCCGCAGGCGGCAACCCCGGAGCTCAACGCCATCCTCGCCAAGGCCGGCTCGGGCGGCGGTCCAGCGCCCGCGGTTCAGACAGACACGGGCGGCAACGGCAACCTGGCCGAGGTTCTGGCCGAGGCCGACTCCATCGCCGTGACCAGCGGCGCTGCAACAACTTCCGCCAGCGGCGCCGCGGCGGCCCTTGAGCACACGCCTGCGGGCGCAGGCGTCGCGTTCGCCGGGCTCACCGCGCGCGGCGAGCAGGCCCGCACGGTGGTCTACGCGATCGACGCGTCGGGCCCGATGATCTCCTCGCTCAACGAGGTCTTCGCCGAAGTGAACCGCTCGGTGGCCGCGCTGCTGCCTACGCAGCGCTTCGGCGTCGTCCTCTTCCGCGACGACGGCGACGGGCCCGGCACCGTGGTGTTCGACTCCGCGCTCCGCGAGGCTAACCCGCGCAACCGCGAGCAGCTCCAGCGCTGGCTCGCGTCCGTCACCGCGAGCGGGCGTTCCAATCCCATGGACGGGCTCCGGGCCGCCTTGGCGCTCAAGCCGCAGGTGGTCTTCCTCCTGTCGCGCTCGATCAACCGCACGGGCGGCGGGGTCTGGGACGTCGGGCCGAAGGTCATTCTCGACGAGCTCGAACGCCTTAATCCGCCCGTCAGCGCCGCCGACCCCAGGTCCCGGGCCACGCTCATCAAGACCATCCAGTTCCAGGAGCCCGACTCGACGGGTGTGATGCAGCAGATCGCCGAACGCCACGGCTCGCGGTCCAGCGACGGGCCGGCCTACCGCGTGCTCAAACGCGAGGAGCTGCAGAAGCGGTGAACCGCGCCAGCGCTGCCCGCCCACTCCGTGCGGTCGCTTTCGCCGCGATAGCCGCTCTCGCGGGTGGAGGGCTCGCGGCCCACGCCTCCGCGGACCCCGCCCAGCCGGCGGCCGGCCGACCTGCCGCTCCTCCGCTCCCGGCACCCGACGCGGTGACCGCGGCCAACGCGCGGGTCGAAGCCCTTGCCCAGTCCGGTGACGAGTGCGCCGTCCTGGTGGGGCTCCCCAGCGCCTCCCAGCGCAGCCGCGCGTCGGCCATCGCCATCGAGGCCATCGCCCGGTTGCAGCGCGCCGAGATGGAGCTCACCGCGCGCATCGCCGCCCTCCGCGCCACGAACCCGACGGCCGCGGCCGAGCTGCAGGCGGCCGAACTTGGCCTGCGCGTCCCGCTGCTGCGCGCCCGCGCCGCGGTCATCGCCGGTGTTGCCGAACGCAACGCGGCGACCCTGACCGGGGCGATCGAGCAGCTCGGCGCCCTGGACCCGATGGCCGTCGCGCCCGCGGCGCTGCGCCGTTACCTGCTGGCGGTCGCCCTCTATCACCGCGACGTCATCAACGGCGGGCTCCCCGGCTCACCGTCGCCCGAAGTTTCGCAGGCGATCGACCTGCTCCGCAGCGTCAGCGACTGGCCCATCGGGCCCGACGCCAACACCCAGCACCCACCCGCCCTCGCCGCCGAGGTGCGTTTCGCCATGATCCGCGTCGGTACTCACGCTCGGGGGGACGGCGCCATCGCGCTCCGCGCCGGGGAGTGGGAGGACCAGCCCCCCTTCATCGTCCGCGACGGCGGCAGCGAGAACGAGATGGCCGAGCCCGGCCTCTTCGTGCGACACGCCGAGGCACGAGCGGCAGCGCTGGCCGCGCTGTGGGTGGCTCGCCCCGGCAAGATCACCTTCGAGCAGCTCATCGAGCCCATCGGACAGAGCGTGCGGGCCTCCCGGATGGCCGTGCCCGCCAACGCGAAGAACCGCGACGTGCTCGCTCAGCAGCGGGCCGCCGCGATCCGCGAGAGCCTCATCGGACGGACGGTCGGCTCGATCCTCGAAGCGGGGGGTTCGCAGCTTGAACTCCCGCCGTGGGCCGTCGTCGCGGGGGCCGCCGAGCTCGCGCGCGACCCCGGCACGCGCGAGGTCGCGTCGATCATCCTCGAGGCGCTGCTGCGGCGGAAAGACCTGGGCGACGCAACACCCGACGCTCTCTTCTTCTCGGCGATGACCCTTGCCGAGTCGGAACGCGCCCGCGACCTGGTCGAGGGCGTCAAGCGTGCCTCCCGCGCCGTCGACGCCGGGCTCCGTGAGCCGCGGCGGGCGGTGCTGCTGGCCAACCTCCCGGCCGTCGCCGCCCAGGCCGTGCGCCGGGCCGAAGCCGTCTCGCCGCGCGACGAGCGCCTGGTGAGCGAAGCAAACGACGCCCGCATCGCCGCGCTTCGCTCGGCCGGGCGCTCGGTCCCAACCGGTGGGCCCGCCCCGGGCGCCGGGGCCGTCGAGCTCGCCAAGGCGATCCTGCGCAAGCCTGGAATGGTGGAGGTGGAGATCGACGGCAAGGCTCAGAAGGTCAACCGGATCAATCCCGCCACGCTGAGCGATGCGCTGGAAGTCCTCCGACCATCGAAGGAGCCCGAGGCCAGGCAGCTCGCCGATGCGGCTATTGACGCGGCCATCGCGTACGGGCGCGCCCTGGTCGTCAACTCCACCAACCCGACGGCCGACGGACAGGCCCTGGTACGGACGGCCGAGACCGCGCTGGCGTGGACAGGGGAAAACGACCGCTCCCGCGCGGCCCTCCTCCGTGTCGCGCTGGCGGACGGCTACGCCGCCGCGGGCGATGCGCGCGCCACCGCCATTTACGAGCAGCTGCTCGCCACCGAACCACCGCCGATGAGCCCGATGGTGCTGGTGATACGCAAGGCCCGTGCGCAGCGTGCCGCGGGCGATCCGGCCGCCGCCTTCGCCACGCTCCGAAACCTGGTCGACCTGCTCGAGGGTGCGCCTCAGCGTCCGCCGGAGTTCTTCACCGCGTGGGCCGACATGCTCGAGATCCTCGCGGCCGACAACGGAAGCGGCCGGCGCGCCGACCAGATCCGCCTGCGGGTCGCTCACCTGCGTTCGCTCGACAAGACGCTGGGAACACCCGAAGCGGCCGAACGCATCGACATGGTCGAGCGTTCGCTCCGTTAACGCGTCGCGGCGCCCGCCAGGCCCGTGAACCGCAGCGCCAGCGCCTCGACGATGTGCTCCGGCTCACCCCGCCCGCTCTTGATCCGCGCGTCACCCTCTACCGCCGCGCCCAGCAGCACCGCGGTGTCGACGGGCCTTAGCCGGCGACCCGCGGCCATCATCGCCCCCTGGCTGGCGCCCCACAGCCGCAGCCGAGCGCCGATCACGCCCTCGCTCTCGCGCGCCGCCAGGCCGCGCGAGACGCCGTCCACCTTTCGGGCCAGGTCCACCATCGCCACCATCAGAGAAGCGGGGCTCTGGCGCGACACCTCGATCATCTGCCTCACCTGGCGGAGCGCGAGTTCGGGGTTCCCCTGCAACAGATACCGCTGCAGCGCGAAGATGCTCTCCTCCTCGCGCGAGAACCCGACCATCTCCGAAACCAGCGCGGCGGTCACCAGCTTCTCGCCGCGCGAGATCGCGGCGATCGCGAGCTTCTCCAGCTCGCTGTCGAGCCGGCCCAGCTCGCACCCGATGTTCTCCACCAGGGCCTTGGCGCCCGCGGGGTCGAGTGTCGTGCCGTGCGCCTTCGCCCGCGTCACGCACCACCGCTCGGCCTCGACCGGACCGGGCGGTTGGCAGTCGATGATCGCGCCGCCGTTCTCGACAATCGCCGTGTCGAGCTTTCCCTTGTTCCATTTCCCCCCGGCGCGGAGCATGAGCACGCTGGCGCGCTCCGGTTGCAGCGCGTAGTCGGTGATCAGCTCGCGATTGGACTTGCGGACGACACCGCGCCCCGCCGGCGCCGCGCCCTCTTCTTCGTCCTTCTCCTTGAGCATCTGCTCGGCGTTCTCAACGATCACGATCTTCGCCGGAGCCATCAGCCCCATCGACCGGAGCTCGTCGAGCACTTCCGCGGCCGAGCACGACGCGCCGTCGAAGACAAACGTCGCAACGTCGCCGTGCTCCTTCACCAGCACATCCCGGATGCGCTCGGTCTCCGCGAGCGCGAGGAACCGCTCAGGCCCGGTGGTGAGGAGCACCGTCGGCACTCCCGCTCCGCTGCTGGCAGCGCCTCCGCCCCTGCTCGAGCTCTCCGCACGCTTGGCCATCGTCGCCTCCCGGGTCACCGCAGCGGCTTGCCCAGCTTCTCGCGCTTGGCCAGCA
>DASPMT010000137.1:0-19316 GCA_035626935.1 Phycisphaerales bacterium
AGATCGCCGTAGGCCGCCACCAGATCGGAACGGACCTTTTCGAGTTCCTCGGAATTCCCCGCCAGTGCGATGCGCCTGTAAGCCTCCAGCCTTCGCATGTCGCTTGGGATGTACGGTTTGGGAATCGACCCGTTGACACCGATCTCCACCGCCGTCTCGCTCGGCACGGCGACGACCTCGTTCTTGAGCCCCTTCACCGCCCGCTCCAGGAGCTGGCAGTACATGTCGTAGCCGACGGCGGCGATGTGGCCCGACTGCTCGGGGCCGAGGATGTTCCCGGCGCCGCGGATCTCAAGGTCCCGCATGGCGATCTTGAAACCCGCCCCGAGCATCGAGAACTGCTCCAGCGCCTTGAGGCGCTGTTTGGCCTTTTCCTTCAGCGGCCGGTTGTCCGGGAGGAGGAGGTAGCAGTACCCGCGGTGCTTGCTCCTTCCGACTCGTCCGCGGAGCTGGTGCAGGTCGGCGAGTCCGAAGCGGTCGGCGTCCTCGATGATCATCGTGTTCGCGGTGGGGATGTCGATGCCGCTCTCGATGATGGTCGTGGAGACGAGGATGTCCGCCCGCGGCGGGCGGCTCATGAACTTGAGCATGACCTCCTCGAGCTCGTGCGGCGGCATCTGGCCGTGCCCCACGACGATGCGGGCGTTTGGCGCCAGCTTCTGCACATCGTCGGCTACCGAATGGATGTCGTGCACACGGTTGTGCACATAGAACACCTGCCCGTCGCGCTGCAGCTCGCGCTCGATGATCTGCTTCAGCCGCGCCGGGTTGTGCGGGATCACCTCCGTCACCACGGCGCGCCGGTCCACCGGCGGCGTCGCCAGGCTCGAAATGTCGCGGAGGCCCATCATCCCCATGTGCAGCGTGCGCGGGATCGGCGTCGCGCTCAGCGTCAGCACGTCCGCCGTCATGCGCAGCGCCAGCAGCCGCTCCTTGTGCTCCACTCCGAACCGCTGCTCCTCGTCGACCACCACAAGGCCCAGGTCCTTGAAGACCACGTCCTTCGACAGCAGGCGGTGGGTGCCGATGATCACGTCGACGCGGCCCGCGGCCAGCCGCGCGAGCACCTCGCGCACTTCCTGATCGGTCTTGAAGCGGCTCACCGACTCCACCTTGAACGGGTAGTCGGCGAAGCGTGATTTGAACGTCGTCTCGTGCTGCTCGGCCAGCACGGTCGTCGGCACCAGCACCGCCACCTGGCGACCGTCCTCGGCCGCCTTGAACGCCGCGCGGACAGCCAGCTCGGTCTTGCCGAACCCGACGTCTCCGCACAGAAGGCGGTCCATGGGGCGCGGGCGCGTCATGTCGCGCTTGATCTCCTGCAGGGCCGCGAGCTGGTCCTCGGTCTCGTCGTAGGGGAACTCCTCTTCGAAAGCCTTCTGCCACGGCGTGTCGGGCGGGAAGGCGTGGCCCGGCATGCTCTCGCGCGCCGCACGCACCCGCAGCAGCTCCGCCGCCAGGTCGCGCACGCTCTCGGCGACCCGAGCCTTCTGCGCCTTCCAGCGGTCGCCGCCGAGCTTGCTGAGGGCCGGCCCGGACTTCGATCTTCCGCGTCCGCCGGCCCCGGGCTTGGGCGGCCCGCCGCCGCCGATGTACTTCTGGACAAGGTCCACCTTCACCGCCGGGACATGGAGCTTCGCGCTGTCGGCAAACTCCAGCGTCAGGTACTCCTGCGGCTGGTCGTCCTCCTTCGTCGCCGGAAGGCCCTTCATCCGCTCGTCCACTGAGCGGTGCAGGTCGCGCGGCCTCAGCATCGCCAGCCCGGTAAATCGGGCGATGCCGTAGTCCTGGTGGACGACGTAGTCGCCGACCTCCAGCTCGAGAAACGTGTCCATCGCCCGGCCGGCGCGGAGGCGCGCGCGGCCGCGCCGGCGCCGCGCGGTGAAGCGGTGGAGGAGCTCGCTGTACGGGACCACCAGCGTCGCGCTCCCCGGTTCGCCCCAGACGAAGCCGGCGTGGAGGTACTGCACCTTCGACTCGATCAGGTCCATTGCGCCCGGTGCGAACTCAGCGATGAGCTCGCGGAGCCGCTGCAGCTCGCCGTCGTTCTGGCAGAGCACCAGCGGACGCAGCCGCGGCGTCCCCTCGGCCGTTCCCGCCGCGAGCGCCCCGAGCTCGCCGATCGCCACCGACACCTCGTGGTCCAGGGGCGGCACGGGCGATACCGGCAGCGACAACATGTGGTCCTCGCCGCTGCTGTACTGCCCGATCGCGGTAAGCTCGATCACACCCGACGAGTGCTCCTGGAGTGCCTTGAAGACGGCGGGAGGGCCAGAGATGCCGGCGCTGTTGATCAGTCGTTCGAAGTAGCCCCTTCCCTGCTCGGTGAGCTCAAGCACTTCATGAAGCACGACCAGCGACGCCTTGGGAATGAGCGTCGCAGGGTTGACCGTGCCGCTGTCAGACTGCACCGCCTGTGCGCTCGCGCAGACGAGCTGGACCGACTTCACGTTGCGGTCGGCGGCCATCGTCTGCAGGTCCACCTCGACGATCTTCTCCACCTCGTCGCCGAAGAAGTCCAGACGCACGGGAACGCCCCCCAGCGATGCATCCGCGGAGCCCTCGGCGCTGCTGGACGCCGGATCACCGGGGGGAAAAACGTCGAGAATCCCGCCGCGGGTTGCGAATTGTCCCGGCTCTTCGACGCTCTCGACGCGTGTGTATCCCGCGGTGTCGAGCCAGCGCACGAGCCCGGCCGGCCCGCCCTGCACGCTCTCGCCGACGCGCACCGTCCGCAGCACGCTGTCGATCGATGCAAGCCGCGGGACCCCTTGCATCAGGGCGCTGATCGTGGTGACGAACACCCGGGGTCGCTCCGGCGGCGCCTGGTCGGCGGCCCAGTGCGCGAGCGTGCGGACTGTCGAGAGCCGCTCCGCCAGAGCGTCGAGCGATACCGACGACTCACCGGGCAGCGTCTCGAGCGCGGGCAGCTGAACAGCCGTCACGCCCGCCGAGCAGAGCTCGTCGAAGGCCTCGTCCGCCTCGTCGCTGTGGGCAAAGACCAGCGCAACGGGACGCGAAGCGATCCGGGCGAGTGCCGCGGCGAAGAACGAGGGGGAAGACCCCGCTGCGCCGAGCACCGCCGCCCGGCGCGCGCGCAATGCCCTTTCGGCGATCCTGCCGATAACGGGGTCGCGGGTGACGAGGCCGATCAGGTCCACGGTTCAGGATATCGCGGTATGCCGCCTGGGAGACGGGTGTTACTTCACGGCGATGTAGGGGCGCAGCTTCTGAATGGTCTTGGGTCCGATCCCGTCGACACGATCGAGCTGTTCCACGGTCAGGTAGGGCCCGTGTTTGGCGCGATCGGCGACGATGCGCGACGCGATCGCGGGTCCGATTCCCGGCAGGTGCTCGAGCTGCGCGGCGGTTGCGGTGTTGATGTCAAGGAGGCTGCCGGGGTTGCCTGGCTCCCGCGCGGCATCGGGCTGCGACGCTGAGGCGGGCGTTCCCGGCCGGGTGATCGCCGGGCGCGTGCGGCTGGTCAGGAGCACCCACCCGATGGCGAACACGGCCACGGCACCCAGGACGGCGACAGCGCCCCACTTGGCGGCGCCCGCGAGGGGCGGCGTGCGGGTGCTGGCGGGCCGCTTTGGTCCCGCGGGCGGCGCCGCGGTGCCTGTCATCCGCTCCCATGCCTTGTCAGAATCGCTCGGCATCAATCGGCCCCGGGGAGGGTGCTCGACCGGGCCCGCAGCGCCTCGCGCAGCGTGGTCAACGCCGTCATCGCCGGTCGGGGCTGGCCCTGCGCGTTCAGCAGACCGCCGCCCGCCATGCACGGCGCCGGACCGTCGGCGATCTCCTGCCAGCAGATGCTCCGCACATAAGGCTTGCCCGCCGCCAAGGCCATCGCCCGCGCCGCCCACAGGCCCTGCTGCTCGGAGGACCAGGGCCTTCGCCAGACGCCCGGCTCCAGCGCGTTGTCCCCCATGGCGGTGACGGGCGCCGAAGGAACGCCAAGCACGCTCAGCGCCAGGGGTTTGTCGAGCTTGCCGTACCGGTCCAGCAGCGCGCTGAGCGCCATCATGTCGCGGGTGCTCCGGCCCGGCAGCGGCACGCCCATCTGCACCTTCAGCGCCACGGCGTCAAAGTCCACACCCACCTGGTTCAGGAGCTCGCAGTAGACCGCCGGGGGGGTCGACCGCGACGCGCGGGCGCTCACCTCGGCGGTGTACTCGCCCCACGGCTGGGCGATCTCGATCTGCACCTTCGCCTGCGGGTGCAGCTTCCGAACGATCAGCACGCACACGCGCGTGAGGTCGACGGCCTGCTCGTAGGAGATGGCGAAGTTGCTCGCTACGTGCAGGCCGCTGCAGATGGTCCAGGTGTGCACCGTGCGCCGGTACCGCGTGACCACCTGCTTGACGTGCTCGATCACCACGTCGCGGAGCGTCTCGTAGTCGTGCTCCCAGATGTACAGGAAGTCGGGCACGCCGCCGGCGTCGAAGTCCAGCACCGGTCCGGCCGTCACCGGCAGTTTCGCCTTCGTCACCGCCCACTCGATCCAGCGGTCGGTCCGGGCGAAGGAGTACTTCCCCTCCGTCGGCTCGAGCTCGGCCCAGCGCATCGGCACCGACACGAAGTCGGCGCATCTGACGATCGCGTCGCACACCGCGGGCGTGAAGACCGCCGGGCAGACTCCCACGCCGATCTGCGGCACCTCGGGCAGGATCACGCCCGCGCTCCCCGCGGCCCGCTTGCGGGCCTCCTGCGCTTCGTGCTCGGTGATGGCGTTGGGGGGCGGCGGCTTCTTTGCCAGTTTCTCGAGCTCCCCGCTGATCCGGCGACCGTGCTGCTGACGCGCCGACAGCGACGCCAGCGCCTCGCCCGCCTCGATCGCCGCGACCAGCGCATCGGCGGCGGCGCTCTCGGCTTCAGCGGAGTAGAGGCCCGTGCCGCCCGACCTGCGTTGCACCACCAGTGCGTGGGTCCAGGCGCTGCGTGCCTGCTCGACCTTGAGCATCACCGGGTCGCTCGCGGGCAGGTCGAACAGCGCCCACTCCTCGAGCTTGTTGAGCAGCAGCATCACCTGGTGGCGGGCGAGCTCGAGCGTCAGCAGGTAGGGCGCGGGCCGTTCGGGCAGCAGTGTCGTGCGCAGGGTGAGCATGCCACCCGTCGGCGCCGGCAGGGGGTACTGGATCGCGAGCGCTCCGGTCCCTTCGACGCGTTTGACCGCTTCGATCACGTTCCCGTTGAGGCTGATCTCAGCCGGCAGCGCGAGGTCGTCAGGGCCGATCAGGTGCGCGTGCCTGGGAGTCCATTGGCCGGGGTTTGGGAGGACGAAGCGGAGCATCGGTTGACGCGGAGGGTAGCGTTGGGACGGGAGCGAAGTGCGGGCGCAGGTGTGCCCGTCGCGGCCTACGGTCGCGGGATGACCGCCGCCACGCCGACACCGACCGTCGAACACGTGCTCCCCCTGCCGCTGGTGCGCCGCGGCAAGGTGCGCGACGTCTACGAATTACCCGCCACCACCGCCAGCCCCGAGGGGCGGCTGCTGCTGGTCGCTTCGGACCGCATCAGCGCCTTTGACGTCGTGATGCCCACGCCGATCACGGGCAAGGGACGCGTCCTCACCGAGATGGCGGCGTTCTGGTTCGGCTTCATCCGCGCGCGAGGCATCTGCGAGACGCACTACGTCTCTGGCAGCACCGCCGACCTTCCCCCCGACCCCGCACTCGGTGCTTTCAAGCCCTGGCTGGAAGGACGCATCACCATCGGGCGGCGCTGCCGCGTCATCCCGATCGAGTGCGTGGTGCGCGGCTACCTGGAGGGGAGCGGCTGGAAGGAGTACCAGCAGACCGGCGAGGTGTGCGGCGTCAAGCTGCCGAAGGGGCTGCGCCAGTGCGACCGCCTCCCGGAGCCGATCTTCACGCCCGCCACCAAGGAGGCGAGCGGGCACGACCAGAACATCAGCTTCGAGCAGGCGAGCGACATCGTCGGGCTGGAGACGATGGGAGTGCTGCGGGATCTGTCGCTGCGGATCTACAACGCCGCGGCGGAGCACGCGCTGGCGCGGGGGATCATCATCGCCGACACCAAGTTCGAGTTCGGCCTGCGGGAGGGGGCAGAGAAGCGTGCGGCGCGGGTGTGGGAGCCACCGATCCTCATCGACGAGGCGCTGACGCCCGACTCGTCGCGGTTCTGGCCGGTCGACGGGTACGCGCCGGGCGGTCCGCAGAAGAGCTTCGACAAGCAGTTCCTCCGCGAGTACCTGGAGGGGTTGGCCGCCAGAGGACAATGGAACAAGGAAGCGCCGGGTCCTGAGCTGCCGGCGGCGATCGTCGAGGGAACGCTCGCGAAGTACCGCGAGGCGCTCACGCGTCTGTGCTCGTGACCGGTGCGCTCGTCCTTTAGCTATTTGAGCTCGTTGGACCCGCGCGTGGCCTCGCGCTGGTTCTTCTCGGCGATCTTCTGCGCGCGCCACTGCTGGTAACCGTTCGGCGGCGGGAAGACGTCGTCAAGACGCGTCGCGACGCGCCGGCCCTGCTCGTCACGCGGGACAAGGTCGTCGTACATCGCGTACGCCACCAGCCGCGCGGGCTCGGGGGCGCGACGGTAGATGAGCGATCCGTTGTCGGGGCCCAGCAGGCGCGTGGTCTGGAAGAGCACCTGGCCGGCCACCGTGGGGAAGTCGACGTCGATCACCCCCATGCGCGGCATGTCGCGGTCGACGTTGGTCTTGCGGAACTGCTCGTCGTAGAACGCCTTGTGGAACCGGGCCGCGTACTCGTAGTTCTTGTTAAAGACCTCTTCGTTGCCGGCCAGCAGCCCGAAGACGTACGCCGCCTGCAGCGAGCCGTAGACCTCCTGGAGGGCGACGTTCGGGGTCGACGTGCGGTCGTGGAGCACCTCGACGACGTAGTCGGCCAGCGGCAGGTTGCGGATGCGCTCGCGCCCGATGTCGTTGCGGTTGCGCCCCTTGAAGTTGGCCATCTTCATCTGGTAGGCCTTGGCGCGGTCGATCTGCTGCCGGCGGAAGAGCATCACGATGGCGTCGCCGAGGAAGTTCTCGTACCCCTCGGAGTAGAACCGGTAGGCGCGGGCCGTCATGTCGACGCCCTTGGTTTCCGCCATCTGCTCGTTCTCGCGCTCGATCAGCTCCCCGACGATCGAGTCGTAGCTGTCGATGAAGTCCACCGACGGGAACTGCGCGAAGTACTCCGGCAGGAGGATGTCGTACTGGACCAGGCCGGTGCGGTAGAGCTCCTGCACGGCGTGGAGCACCATGCGGTCGGTGTTGATGAAGTCAAAGTCTGCGCGGTTCTGCGACTCGACGCGGTTGAGCCCCTGCTCGACGCCGCGGGCGGCCCAGTAGACCGCGTGGGAGGCGGGGTGGCGCCAGTCGAGCGGTCCGTACTTGCGGGTGTACCGCAGCATCCGGTCCGGCTCCATCTTGTAGGTGTCGACGATGGTGCGCTTGCGCAGGTGGCCCAGGAGGGGGTTCCACGCCTTCTCCCAGAGCGCCGGGTCGTTGAGCATCTCCAGCAGCTTCGGGCTCATCTGACCGGCGGCGACGGTGCGCTGGAAGAGCTCGGCGCGGCGCTGGGCGGAGCGGAACTCCTCACGCGCGGTGAGCAGCTCGAGCCGGCCCTTCTCCGTCGTGACATCGATCCCGACCTCCGCCTTGAGTCGCTGCACGAGCCCGTACGCCTCGGGGAACTTGTCGGCCATGTCCTGCATCGAGTCGGGCGCGTCGATGATGTTCTGCAGCCGGACCGCGCACGCCTCGATGTTGGCGTTGCGGTCCGGGCTGGTCATGACGGTGTCGGGCGGCGGGCCGGTCGCGATGGTCCACTCGCGGGCGAACCACTCCTTGTACTTGTTGTTGGCGTCGTCCATCCGCATCTGGACCTTGTGCAGGAAGATCCAGGCGAGCTCCTTGTGCAGGAGCATGTCGTTCGGGTTGGCGGGGATCCCCTCGTCGCGCAGCAGGCGGATGCCCGACTGCACCCATTGCCACCGCTCCTCGGGCGTCTGCGTTGTGACTGAGATGTTGTACGACAGGTTCCACGCGTGGAAGGCCCACACCCGCGGGAACCGCGGCTGCAGGCGCGTGATCGTCCGGGCGAGGTCCACCGCCTCCCAGTACTTGCCCTCCTGCTTGAGGTCCTGCGCGCGCAGCCAGAGGAAGTTGACGAACATCCCCCGGAAAGCGCCCGCGGCGATCCCCAGCGCCTCCTCGCGCGTCATGCTCGCCTCGGCGCGGCTGGTGTAGACCAGCTGGTGCCGCCCCATGCTCCCCGCGATCCGCACCGTCAGCAGCGTGGAGAGCAGCAGGCCCGCCACCACCACGCCGAGAGCCGCCAGTTGGACGAGACCGTTGCGGTTCATGCTTCACCCGCGGCCGGCGGCCGCCATGGACGGACAGGGTGCTTACTGGCCCGAGTAGGTCGCCAGTTCGCGGTGCTTGAAGATCAACGACCCGACGACGCCCAGGAGCGCGCAGAGGACGCCCATTACCAGGGCGCTGTGCCCCACCAGCCCCCACGGGACCAGCCGCCCTTCCACAAGGTCGGCCATGGGTGTCAGGTCGGAGTAGAAGCGGAAAAGCTGCGTCAGGGGCTGAGCGATGGCGCCGATGATGCCGATGCCCAGCTGCTCGGCGCCGCTGGCGTCCTGGTCGGGCGAGAAGTACTCGAGCGAAGTCGCCAGGAACGAGGCCGACTCGGCGAGCAGGAAGCAGCCGAAACTGACCAGGCACGCGACTGGGAACGCCAGGAACGTCGACGTCGTGATGGCGATGGCAGACAGGAACGCCAGCTTGAGCCACATCACGATCGCGACGCGCAGGAAGTTGGTCTGAAACGAGGAGACCGCGTAGCTCACCTCGAGCCCGTCGGGGGCGAAGCTGATCGACTCGGGGTTCACGCGCCCGGTGGTGACGTCCCCGTTGGCGACACGCAGGATCACCGAGTCGGCCGAGTCGCCCGTCTTCTCGGGCCGGTGACGGACAGCCGCGTTGCTCAGCGGGATCGTCAGCACCTGGCCCAGCGGGACCGACCGCACCAGCGGCGGCGAGTCCTCCACGAAGAACGTGACGGTGTAGAAGTCGGTGGGGTTGTTCGCCCCGGCGTTCACGTTGTAGAGGAGCGTGAGCGGGACCGAGAAGTTGCGGGCGTCGGCCAGCCCGATGAACTCGAACGCCTTGCCCGTTCCGGGCGCCACCGAGAGGTAGTCGCTCAGCAGCTCGCCTTCGACCTGCCGGCGGATCTTCGCCTCGTTGGGCGTCTCGTACATCCGCGGGTCCTGCTCGTACTGCTTCGCGGCCTCGCGCAGGCGTTCGTCCACGGTGCGGTCGATCGTGTCGCCCAGGTCTGCCGGCAGCACTGGACGGACCAGCTTGCGTCCGACCATCACCTGCGTCTCCAGCACCATCCGGTCCTCGCTGATCGTGCCCGGGCCCTTGGCCGACACGTACGGCGCGGTCTCGTCCACCGCCGTCTGCGTCCGCCGGAGGTACTCGGTGAAGAGGAACACGCCGGTGCAGCTCACACCAAGCAGCACCGCGGCCAGCCCAACCACGCCGGCCCACTTGCCCAGCAGGTACTGCCACGACCGCACCGGCTTGGTCATCGTCTGCCAGATGATCTTGTCACGCTGCTCGAACGACACCGTCGCCGCCGACAGGAAGAGCACCAGGATGGCGGTGACCCAGAAGCTCCCGGTCGAGCCGTACTGCATGAAGCTCTGCACCCTGTAGCGCAGCGGCGTGTTCGGCTCCAGCAGCCCGGGCAGGGCCGCGAGGCCGAGGATGAGGATCACGATGAACACCAGGGACACCTTCATCCGGACCGCTTCGGCCAGGACGTTGCGGGCGATCGCCGTCACAGGGTGCGAGGCCGACAGCAGCAGGCGCATCGCCTGCACGAGTGTCGAGAAGCTCAGCGCCAGCACCAGCACGCCGGCGGCGTAGGTGCCCACGCCGCTCCAGAACTCGTTGCCGAACCGCCACAGCGGCCAGCAGACGACGGCCCCGAGCGCCAGGTATCCAAGCAGCGTGAGGCCGACCCCCAGCCAGATCGCCGCCAGCAGCGGGAGGCACGCGCCGGCCACGCCGATCGCGACCGCGAGCGTTGAGAACTGCTGGTCCACCAGCCGGTTGAAGAACCGTGCCTGGGCGTTCCACGTCTCGAGCTGCTCCATCCGGGCCCGCGTCTCCTCTTCGGTGGGCTTGCCGCCCCCCTCCTGCGGCTGAGAAGCCAGGGCGGGGTCGAGCTCGCGCAGGCGCGTGGCGTTCTGGGCGGCGTTCGCCTCGCGGATCCCCGCCGACACGATCAGGCCGATCCCCAGCGCGACGACGAGCACGGACGCGGCGATCTTGAAGACCAGCGTCTGCTGCAGTCGGTCGAGCTTGCCGAACCACTGGCGCAGGTTCACTGCTTGTCATCTCCCGAGAGCGAGTCGAGCAGCCCGCGGTCGAGCGAGGCAGCCGCCTGATCGGGCCTGGGCGCAGCGGGCGCGGGCGGGGCCGGGGCGGCGGGTTGCTCGGAGAGCCGCGCGAGGACGTCGTCGTCGGGCCCGGTCTTGGGGCGGGCAGCGGGCGCCGGCGCCGCGGGGACGGCGGGCTCCTCGCGCGTGAGCGACTGGAGCAGGTCGACGCCTTCCTCCGGCGCTGCGCGGAGGAACTCGGCCGTCTGGCCGCCGTGCATGGCGCCGCTGGTCTCGGTGCGCTGCGCCGTCGCGCGGTTGACGATGTCGACGAACAGGTCCTCCAAGCGCTGGCGCGGGCGGCTGATGCGCTCGATGCCGCTGGCGCCGTTGGTGCGGCGGCGGATGAGCTCGTCGATCTGCCGCACCGTCTCGTCGTCGAGGTTCTCCGTCTCGATGATCGAGCGGTCCTGCGTTTCCAGCAGCTCGTCGCAGGTTCCTTCCTGCTGCTTCTTGCCGCCGTACAGGATCGTCATGCGGTGCACGCAGTCCTCGACGTCGGCGAGCAGGTGGCTGGAGAGGATGATGCTCTTGCCGCGCCGGCCGAGCTCGATGATCAGGTCCTTGATCTGGCGGGTGCCGATCGGGTCGAGCCCGGTGGTGGGCTCGTCGAGGATGAGCAGCTCGGGGTCGTTGATCAGCGCCTGGGCGATGCCGATGCGGCGCTGCATGCCCTTTGAGTATTCCTTGACGGCTCGGTGCTGCACGCTGGTGAGGCCGACCATGTCCAGCAGTTCGTCGATCCGTTTGACGCGCACGGACCTGTCGAGCTGGAAGAGCTTGCCGTAGTAGTCCAGCGTCTCGCGTGCGTTGAGGAACGGGTAGAGGTAGCTTTCCTCGGGGAGGTAGCCGATCCGCTTCTTGATGGCGACGTCGGTGGGGGGCTTGCCGAACACCGCGACGCGCCCGCCGGTGGGCTTGAGCAGCCCCAGGATGATCTTGATCGACGTGCTCTTGCCCGAGCCGTTGGGACCGAGCAGGCCGAAGACCTCGCCTTTGTCGACGTGGAACGTGAGGTTGTCGACGGCCTTTGCCCGCGTGCGCAGCCAGAAGTCCTTGAAGGTCTTGTTGAGCCCCTGCACGACGACCACCGCTTCCCGCGGTTGCAGCGCAGCGCGCGGGCGGGCGGATGTCTGGGGAGCGGGCGAAGGGCTTGAAGTCACCATGCGTGTCTCCGCCCCGAGTGGGGGGGTGGGGGGGACCGTCGTCTTCCTACGTGAACCGACCCGCGCAGGTGCGTGGGCAGGCGGTGGAACAGTGTGCCGCGAGGTCAGTTCCCCTCGGTCTTGGGCTGAGCCTTCAGCTCCTGGTCGCGCAGGTCCTGGAGGTTCTTCTTGTTGATCTCGATCTGCTGGAGCATGGCCGCTTTCTGCTCCTGCTCCTTCTGCAGGTCCGGGTCGCGGTTAATCATCAGGTCGATCGCCGTGGCGTTCGGCGGCAGCATGAAGACCTGCACGTTGTCGCGGTTGACAAACGACGCGAAAGCGTCCGCCCAGTCGCCCAGCAGCACGACCCCGGGGTTGGAACGGAACGCGGTGAGCTTGGCGGCGAACTGCGCCGCCTCGCCCTGAGCGCGTGTGACGGCGCGGGCGCGCTCGGAGCGGGCGACCTCGATCGTCTGGGTCGCCTTGCCGCCGGCGAACACGCCGGGCTGACCGTCCACGGGCTCGCGGCCCGCCAACAGGCCGTCGATCCGCGCCAGCACCGCGTCGGCCTCGTCCTTTTTGCCGGCGGTGTAGAGCGCATCGAAGCGGTCGATGAGCGCGAGCGCCTCGTCGGCGGCGGGCCCGGCGGTGCCGGCGAGCGTCGCCTGACGGTACTGCTCCGCGTCGACGATGAGCTTGCGCGCGAGGTTCACCGACGCCTCGACCTCGTTGAACTTGGAGATCAGGCCCGCGGGCACCATCTTGCGGGTCACGTTGTACGAGCGGATCTGCAGGCCGGTCTGCATGTCGTCAAGGGTCTTCTGCGCGATCCGCCACGCCTCGGCCTCCAGGACCGACTGCTCGTCCTTGCGGAACTGGTCGATGGACGCGCCGGCCGTCGCACGCACCAGCCCGCGCCGCGCGGCGCCGAGCACGATGGAGCGTTCCGCGTCGGGGTGGACCTGGCGCGCAAACTGCGCCACCTTCTCCTGGTCGCGCCCGTAGGTCACGCGGACGATGGCGTGGGCGATACCCAGGTCCCCCGTGAGCAGGAACCCGTCCTGGATCGGGTCGAGGTTGTTGCGGCCGCTGCGCATCAGCGTCGCGTCGTCGGCGTACCGCGACGGACCGGAGCCGGCCTGCCAGAACTGGTTGTCCTCGGTGACGTCGAAGTTGCTGGTTTTGATCCGCAGGATGTCGCCCATCGGACGCGGCAGCGAGATCTGGAAGCCGGGCGTCAGGTCGTCGGCCCGCACCTTTCCGAAGGCGAGCCGGATGCCCCGCTCACCCTCGCTGACGCTTTTGAGCCCGCTGAGGAGGAAGACCGCTACCAGCACGATCATGCCGAACTGCAGGAAGCGGTAGACGACGCGGAGCGCATCTCCAAGCGCCTGCGACGACTGGTCGCCGCCCGCTGACTCGACCGTGGTCGGGCCGCTCTGGCGGAGCTGGACCGAGGCCGGCCGGCGTCGCACAAGCGCCGGACTTGGCGCGTCTCCGTCATCCGGGGGCAGGGGGGGGAGCTGGCTCAACGGTGGTCTCCCTCTTGCTCAGGGCGGCGACGCGCATCGGTTGCGGCCGGCGCCGGATCAGCCGGGGGCACCGGCGCGCCGCCCAGCGGCGGGATCGTTCCGTTGCTCAGCTGCTCCTGCACGCGGGGGTTAAGGAGCTGGAACCCCGCCATGCTCAGCGGCAGCACGAGCGTCGTGCGGTGGCCCGTGGCCTCGCGCAGGAAGCGGAGCTGCTGGAGGAACACGGCCAGCCGCGGGTCCTCCTTCTGCATCGCGAGGTAGACGGCGGCCTCCTGTTGGCCCTGGCCCTTGATCACCTCGGCGGTGCGCTGGGCGAACGCCTGGATCTTCTGCGCATCGGCGTCGGCCTTGTTCTTGATGGTCTCGGCCTCGGTCTGCCCGCGCTTGCCCTCCGCCGCGGCGAGTTTCTCCTGAGTCGCCTGCATGTTCTTGAAGACCGCCTCGGTGACGGCCTGGGGAAGCTCCATCGACTCGATGCCGACCGCGACGGCCTCAATGCCGCTCGCCTTGAGCGCCCCGCCGGTGCCGGTGGAAGCGGCGTCACCTTGGAGCGACTTGAGGATCCCCGCCTCGAGATCGCCGAGCTTGGAACCGCCCTGGCCGGCGTTGAGCAGGTCGGTGAGCCTGTAGCGGCTGGTCTCGGCGAGCGCACTGCGGAGCTTGGCGCGGAGCGTCTCCTCCGCCTGGCGCACGTGGTCGATCTCACGGGCCCCGCCGTTGCCGTAGCTGCGGAAGAACAGCAGCGGGTCGTGCACCCGCCAGACCAGGTACGTCTGCAGGATCACCTGGCGGTTGTCGGCGGTGGCCAGCGTCTCGGACTTGGTCTCGGTGAAACGCTGGCGGGTGTCGTAGGTGATCACCGACTGGATCGGGTAGGGCCACTTGATGCCCAGGCCCGGCTCGGTCTTCACCGATGAGCCGTCGGCTCGCCCGAACGTGGTGACGACCGCCTTCTCGGTGAAGCGCACGGTGTACGTCGTCATGAAGGCCAGGATGGCCAGGACGACGACGATGGCGATGACGATCCGGAATCCTCTTTGCATGACTGTGTCCAGAGTTCGACGGGGAAGTGCGGGCGCGGCGGACGGGTGCGGGAAAGCGTCGGGCGGGGGCTGGCGGACTACTTGCTCTCGGGGGCCTGGAAGCCGGTGAAGCCGCCCGTGTTGAGGTCCTTCAGGTCGAGGGACATGCGGCTTGTGGGGTAGTTGTCGTCGACGAGGTAGAGACGCGACTGCTTGAGGGCATCGGTCAGCGTCTCGAAGTACGTGCTGGCAAAGTAGAGGGACGGGTTGGCCTGGAACGCGGCAAGCCGGCCTGCGTACGACTCGGCAGCGCCGCGCTGGGTCATGTGCTTGGTCCATCGGTCGGCGCGGGCCGTTGCAAGGCTCGATCCGACGGCGCCGCCCGCGGCGCGCACCATCTGGTCGACCTTTTGTTCCTGAGCTTTGACCGCCTCGTCTCTCGCCGCGACGTCGGCGGCCCTGGTGCGGACGGCGGCCGCAAGGGCATCGCGCAGCTGGTCGAGCTTGACGAGCTCGGCCGCGATGGCCGTCGCCGCCTCCTGAGAGCCGGCGGCGCTGATCAGCACGCTGCTCGCGTCGAGCGAGGCTCGCTCGACACCGGCGCGGGCGAAGAGCTGGTTCTGCACCACGCTCTCGTACGACGTGGCGGTTTCCTTTGGCGGGTGGACGCCTTCGACTGCGCAGAAGACCGTCTCGACGCCGGTCTGCGCATCGCTCAGCGCCTTGTCCACCAGCGCGCGGAGCTTGTTGTTCGTCTCGAGCCGGCGGCTGCTCATCAGCTCGTCCTCGCTGAGCGTCCCCAGGTACCGCACCACCTCGCGCCGGGCCAGCGCCCTGAGGTACGCGTCGCGGGTCCTGGGCGTTGCGAGCTGCTCGTACTTGCCCAGGTCCGTGATCCGGTAGATCAGCGGCACCTCCACCACCAGCAGCGAGAGCGATTCGTCGGCGGAGACCGCCGAGGCGGGAGCGGGTGTTGCGCCCGCCGCGCCCGCGGGGGCGGCGGCCGGCGCCGCTTGCGCTGAGCGCGACGACCGCACGATGACCTTCATCTCGTCGGTCACCTTGTGGTCGTTGGTCCACAGCACGTGCGTGAGCGACTCGGGAGGGCGCGCCGTCGCGAGGTCGATGCTGTGGAGCTGCGTCGTGGCGGTGCGCTCGATCCGCTCGATGGGCCACGGCAGAGTCACCTTCAGCCCAGGGCCGACCTCTTCGATTCGGCGGCCCAGCCGGACGCGCACGCCCTGCTCGTCGGGTCCGACCACGGTGAAACAGGTCATCAGCCAGACTACTCCGGCGGCGAACAGGATCAAGGTCCCCAGCGAGCGGCTCACCAGCCGGTAGGCCCACGAGCCGCTGACGTCGACGCCGAACTGGTAGCCGATGGCACCGCCGATGTTCTTGGCGATCTGGTCGGGCGACGCGATCGAGCCGAGCAGCCATGAATCGACCGCGGGACGCGGCAGCTCGCCCGGCTTGCGCGGGCGGTAGAGGTTCAGCAGGAAGTTGACCAGGATCTCCGCGCCGAGCACTATCGACGCGATCGGGAACGCAACCAGCAGGTAGCGGCTGAAGCGGACCGCGCCGAGCACCTCGGCGAAGTGGCCCAGTGAGAGCGCCAGCCCAAAGAGGCTGGCGGCCACCGCTGCGCTCGCGCCGGCGCGGAGCGGGGCCCATACGGGGTTCTTGCTCATCCCGCTGGTGAAGCGGGCGAACACGAAGCCGACCACCGCGATGCCCAGCCCCAGCGAGATCGCCCACCCCTGATGGGGGATGCCCGTGTACTCCTCGAGCCAGCTCCCGCGCGTCGTGGCGTTGGCGGCTTCGGCCGCGGCGCCCGACAGGCTGCGCGTGACCTCGTGGTACTTCCACAGGCCCATGCCGATCAGCGCGACGCCGATGAGGATGCTCACCACCGGCACCACGACTTTGTGCATCCACGCCAGACGCTTGGCGTTCACGCGCAAGTCGTCTGACATTGTTCCGAAAACGCTGCTCTCGCGCGCGGCAGTGGCGTCGAGGCTCTCGGCTTCCATCGCCTCCAGCCGCTCGCGCCGGTGCTGATCGAAGACGATCATCAGCACGAGCCAGACAAAGGATGTAATCAGGATGTGGAACGCGGCGGTCTGAGCCGCGTGGTCGCCCTGCAGGGCCACGCCGTCGACGACGCCGCCGACCTTTGAGTAGATCAGCAGCGCAAGGCCCAGCACCACTTGGATGATCAGCCCCAGGAGGCTGACAGCGGCGGCACGGGCAAAGGAACGATGGTCGCCTTTCATGCAGGTCCTCACGCACAGCGGGCCGGCGGGCGCCCGGGATTCGGCCGGTCCCCGCCCCAGAACGGGGTCGGATGGAGCGAGGGGTATTGTCGCGACCCGGACCCCGCATGTCCAACCTCCCCGAAAATCGGGGGGTCGACGCGGCGGGGGACTGGGCGCGGCGCCTCCCACGGCCGGGGCACGGTACGGCTGAGTGCGCCGACCGGTTCTCAGGAATCGCAGTTCCGCCCGTCCCCGTTCGTGGAGCAGCGCAAATCCCGCGTGAGTGCCGATCCTTAATAAAGGAACCGCTCCCCGAACGGCCCACCCGCTCTGTGCGTCTAGTGGCGCGGCGCGACCGTCCACTTTCACAATCGTTCTTTTCCTATCCTCACCCCCTCCCCATGCTCTCACTCCCTTTCGTCATCGCGCGGACGACGTTCATCGAATCGCTCCGCCAGCCGATCACGTTCATCCTCGTCGCCATGTCGGCGGTGCTGATGATCCTGCTCACCGCGGCGACAGGGTTCACGCTCTCGTTCTCCGAGTCGGGCGAGAACTCCGGCGACAACAAGCTGCTGCTGGACTTCGGGCTTGCGACCGTGCTCGCGCTGGCGGTGCTGCTCGCGGGATTCATCGCGACGGCGACGATGAGCCGCGAGATCGAGAACCGCACCGTGATGACCATCGTCAGCAAGCCGGTGCCGCGCCCGGCGCTGGTGATCGGCAAGTGGCTCGGCGTGACGGCGGCGCAGATCGTCACCGTCGCGACCATGCTGGTCTTCCTGCTGCTGGCCATCCGGCACACCGTGATGTCGACCGCGGCCGACACCATCGACGGGCCGGTGTGGGTCTTCGGCTCCGCTGCGCTGCTGCTTGCGCTGGCGATCGGCGTGTGGGGGTCGTTCTTCTACGGCTGGTCGTTCCCGCAGACCGCCACCCTCGCGCTCTTCCCGCTCATGCTGGTTGCGTGGGTGCTGGTCCTGATGGTGAGCAAGAAGTGGGTCGTCCAGCCGATTTGGCACGATTTCAAGCCGCAGACCGTCGTGGCCTGCCTGGCACTGCTGCTGGCGATGCCGGTTCTCACGTCGATCGCGGTGGCGGCGTCGTCCCGGCTCGGGCAGGTGATGACGATCGTCGTCTGCTTCGGGCTGTTCGTCGTGGGCATGGCTTCGACGAGCGTGATCGGTCGCTACGCCGTGCGCAACGACCCGATCGGCGAGGTGCTGGCGTTCAAGCCCGCGCTGCTGCGCATGGAGACGCTCCGGAACCCTGGCGACACCGCCGAGATCGAGGCGCCCAGCGGCTTCCGCATCCAGCCGCGCGTCGGACAGCCGCTCTACTTCGCCGCCAGCCCAAACGGTGTGGACGCACCGGTTTCGTTTCAGCCGCCCCCCTATCCGCCACCCGCAAACGCGGTGAAGGCCGACGGTATCGATCCCGCGGCCTACGACCGGCCCGCGCTCGTGGTCGCCTCCGTGAACGACCGTCGCATCGGCGTGATCACGGTCGGGCGCGGCGACGTCACGCTCCCGATCGAGCGGGCTCCGCGCAAGGGCGATTACCTCTTCCTTACCCCGACGACCTACAGCGCCCCGGCGATGGCCGCGTGGGGGGTCATCCCTAACCTTCAGTTCTTCTGGCTGCTTGACGCGGTGAACCAGAATCAGCCGGTGCCGGCACAGCACCTGGCCCTGGTCGCGGCCTACTCGGCGACCCAGGTCTGCATCTTCCTCGGCTTGGCCGTCATCCTCTTTCAGCGCCGCGACGTCGGTTGAGTTAGCTTAACGTAAGGGTTTTGGTCAAAAACTACCTAAATAGGTGGATTGTTGTGACCGATTTCGCCGTGAGCCACAGGTGCGTTCTGCAATACTCGGACCCAAGCCGCCGTTTCCCCTTGCGGTCCTTAAGCCAACCACCACGGAGACTTTCTATGCGCCTCGTGACCTCGCTGAAGCCCCTCGCGCTCGCCCTTGCCGCCGGTCTGATGCTTTCGGCGTTTGCGGCTCCCGCTTTCGCACAAGGCGGACGCGGCGGCGGTGGCGGGGGAATGGGTGGAGGGATGTTCGGCGGCATGGGCGGCGGGACCAGCGCGCCGGTCAGCAAGGGCGACATCGACAAGATGGCCAAATCCCTCAAGCTGACCGCCGACCAGCAGGCCGCGGCCAACGCGCTGCTGGACGGGCACCTCGCCGCCTTCAACAAGAAGGCAGAGGAGTTCCGCAAGGTGCAGGAGGAGGTCCGCGAGGCGTTCCGCCAGGACCGCGATCCCTCCGTCTTTGCCGACATGGCGCCCAAGATGGACGAGTTCCGCAAGTTCCGGGCCGAAACCGAGAAGAAGTTCATGGAGGACGTCAAGGGCGTCCTGGACAAGAACCAGCTGGAGCAGTGGCCCGCCTTTGAGCGCTCTCACAAGCGCGAGCAGTCGATGGGCCGCGGGCTCATGAGCGGCGAACGGGCCGACGTGATCGCGATCGTCGAGCGGATGAAGCTCCCGGCCGAGAAGCAGGCCCAGGTCAACCCCATCCTCGACGCATACTCCATCGAGCTCGACCGTGTTATCGACGCCCGCAACGCCGTCCAGGACAAGGGCATGGCCAACGGTGGCATCTTCCGCGGCCTGATGAACCCTGACGGGGGTGACAACAGCGAAGCCATGAAGAAGGCGGAGGCGCTCCTGAAGGAGGGGCGCGAGGCCGCGACGGCCGTGCGTGACGTCAATCGCAAGTATGCCAAGCAGGTCGAGGCCACCTTGGGGGGGGCCGAAGGTGAGAAGTTCGCGGCCGAGTTCCGCAAGGCGTCGTTCCCCAACGTCTACCGCGAGCGCTACATCGACCGGGCGATCGCCGCCGCCATGGCGATGGAAGACGTCAAGACCGAGCAGGCCGAGGGTCTCAAGGCGCTCAAGGAGCAGTACGCACGCGACGCGCGTCC
>DASPMT010000138.1:0-2969 GCA_035626935.1 Phycisphaerales bacterium
CGAGGCCGCCGAGAAGCACAAGGACAAGTCGCCCGAGGCCCGCGAGAAGCTGCTCAACCGCGTGGCGGGGTTGTCGTTCCATAACACCAGCAAGCTCGACTTCGCCAGGATGGTCGGCAGCACCCACCTGGCGAAGGACCTGGCGCACTACATCCGCGGGTTCTCCTCTACCGCCCGCCAGATCCTCGAGCGGTTCAAGTTCGAGGAGCACATCCAGCGGCTGGAGGAGGCCGACCGGCTCTTCCTGGTCGTCCGCGACTTCGCCGCGGTGGACCTGAGCCCGCAGGCCGTGCCGCCGCACGAGATGGGCTCGATCTTCGAGGAAATGATCCGCAAGTACAACGAAGACGCCAACGAGACCGCCGGTGACCACTTCACCCCGCGCGAGGTCATCCGCCTCATGGTGGACCTGCTGCTCGGCCCCGACGGCGACACGCTCACCGAGAAGGGGATCGTCAAGACGATGTACGACCCCGCCTGCGGCACCGGCGGCATGCTGAGCGTGGGCGAGGAGTACATCCGTCAGCTCAACCCCGACGCCACGCTGGAAGTCTTCGGCCAGGACTTCAACCCCGAGTCGTACGCCATCTGCGGCTCGGACATGCTCATCAAGGGGCACGACGTCTCGCACGTGGTCTTCGGCGACTGCCTGCTCCCCCACGACCCGCAGCAGGACGGCATCAAGCGCGGCGACGGCTTCCCCGGCGAGACGTTCGACTACATGCTCGCCAACCCGCCCTTCGGTGTGGAGTGGAAGGCTGAGAAAGACGCGGTGGAAAAGGAGCACCAGTCGCTCGGCATGGCGGGCCGATTCGGCGCGGGCCTGCCCTCGATCAACGACGGCGCATTCCTCTTCCTGCAGCACATGATCTCGAAGATGAAGCAGCAGGACAAAGGCGGCACGCGCATCGGCATCGTCTTCAACGGCTCGCCCCTCTTTACCGGCGACGCCGGGAGCGGCCCCTCCGAGATCCGCCGTTGGATCCTGGAGAACGACTGGCTGGAGGCGATTGTCGCCCTGCCGGATCAGCTCTTCTACAACACCGGCATCTCCACCTACATCTGGATCGTCAGCAACCGCAAGGGACGCAAGCGGGCGGGGAAGGTGCAACTGATCGACGGCACGCACTTCTACGCCAAGATGCGCAAGAGCCTTGGAGACAAGCGCAACCGGCTGGGCGACGGAACCGATGGAACGCCCAACCACATCGCCGAGCTCACACAGGTGTACGACGCGTTCAAGCACGACGATGTCCGCCAAGTCATTTGCGAAGGGAAGGCAGAGACCCACACCGTCAGCAAGGTCTTCAAGACCACCGACTTCGCCTACCGCAAGGTAACGATCGAGCGGCCGCTGCGGCTGCGCTTTGCAATCAACGGAGAAGGAATTGCCCGCCTGCGCGAAGCCACCCCCTTCGCCAACCTGGCCAAGAGCCAGAAGAAGGACAAGAAGGCGAAGGAGGCCGACGAAGCGGCGGGGCGCGAGCAGCAGGAGGCGATCATCGCCATGTTGCGGGGCTTGGAGGGCAAGACGTGGATGAACCGAGAAGCGTTCATCGAAGCGGTGGAGGCGGCCGCCGAGACCGACGGGGTGGACTTCCGCAAACCAATCCTCACCGCCATCTGGAAGTCCATCGGCGAGCGCGATAAGGCGGCGGACATCTGCATCGACGGTGACGGCAACCCCGAGCCCGACTCCGAGCTCCGTGACTTCGAGTACGTGCCGTACGGCGAGGACGTCTTCGCCTACTTCGAGCGCGAGGTGAAGCCGCACGTCCCCGATGCGTGGGTGAACGAGAGCGTGCGCGATGAGAAAGATGAGGAGATCGGTATCGTCGGGTACGAGATCCCCTTCAATCGGCACTTCTATGTCTACCAGCCGCCCCGACCACTGGAGACCATCGCCGCGGAGATCAAGGCGCTGGAGGGAGATATTGTGCGGATGCTGGGGGAGGTGACGGCGTGAGTATTGCGCCCGCCGCAACCGACATTTCCGCAAAGGCGGTGCCCGCCGAGGAGGAGGCGCCCGAAAATACGAAGGTGACGGGCGCTTGGTTTAACCGGGTTCCCCCGGGCTGGCAAGCCGCTCCCATCAAGCGGCTCTTCCGGCTCGTGAATGGCGCCACCCCCGCCGCGGATGAGGCGACCTATTGGGGAGGTGAGATTGCTTGGGCCACTCCCGACGATTTGGGCAGCCTCACCGGCTCGCGTCTACGGACTACGGCACGGACGCTTTCGCGGGACGGCTACGCCAACTGTGGCGCATCGATCGTGCCGGCGGAGTCACTTGTCCTGTCCACCCGCGCGCCGATCGGCCACGTAGCAATCGCTGACGGCCCGATGTGCACGAATCAAGGCTGTCGGTCGCTCGTTGCTTGGAGGCCGGTCTCGGCTACGTACTTCTACTACCAGTTGCTCGCCGCTCGCCCGCTGTTAGAGTCCCTCGGAAACGGCAGCACGTTCAAGGAACTTCGAGGGTCGGAACTGGGGCGCGTGGTCGTCGCGCTTCCCCCCCTCCCCGAGCAGCGGGCCATCGCCACGTTCCTCGACGAGCGGACGCGGCGGATCGACGAGCTGATCGAGAAGAAGCGGCGGCTGCTGGCCCTGCTGGACGAGCAGCGCACCGCCCTGATCACCCGCGCCGTCACCAAGGGCCTGAACCCCGACGCCCCGATGAAGCCGTCGGGCATCGACTGGCTGGGGGACGTGCCGCGGCATTGGAGCGTCACTGGGTTGAAGCGGCTTTGCAGCGGCTGGTGCGATGGTCCCTTTGGCTCTAGCCTGAAGTCTGAGCACTACACGGAGCACGGCGTGCGTGTCGTGCGGCTACAGAACATCGGTGAGGGAGAGTTTAACGCCGGCGACGCGGCCTATATCGGCGAGGACTACTACTCAATCCTTGGTGACCACGACGTAGAGGCCGGGGATGTACTTGTCGCAGGGCTTGGCGACAACGCACATCCAGTAGG
>DASPMT010000139.1:0-3388 GCA_035626935.1 Phycisphaerales bacterium
GCGCGTGCGGCTGCTGCGGTTGGAACCGGAGGAGAATCGCCTGGTGCTGACGATGCGGACCGAAGCGGGGGAGTGACCTTCATCTGCGACGCGGCGGAACGCTGAGTCCGAGCGCCGCCGCCGACGCCGGGTCGAGTCGGCGCGGCGACGTCGGCGCTGGCTTGTCGGTCAGGCCGAATCCGCCGGCGTAGTCCCAGGCGCACCACCCGATGCCGCTTTTCTCGGCGGCGCTCCGCACGTCCTTGAGCCAGGCGCAGCGCGACGTTTGGTCGCAGCCGGCGCGGTAAGCGCCGAACTCGCCGAGATAGAGCGTCGCCTTGTGCTCGTCGGCCCACGCTTTGGCCTTGTCGAAACGGGACTGGATCTTCTTTGCGTCCCACTGGTCCTTGGCGTACCAGCGGACCGAGTTTGCGGCCTTGGGGTCGGCGGCGGCGGCGAGCACGGCGTCGGCGTTTTTCTGATCGAGGGGGTAAAGAAGGCCTTTGATCTCTTTCCACATCGGCGAGCCCCAGGTGGCCTGCTGGTGGGTGAAGGTGTGCGGCTCGTAGAAGTGAAAGGAATAGACGACGTTGGCGTCGGCGGAGGGTGTAAGCCTGACGAGTCCGTCGATGCTCCCCCAGTCGTCCCCGGTGAGGACGATGGTGTGGCGCGGGAGGGCCTTGCGGACGACGGCGCGGAGGCGCTCCTGGGCTTGGGGCCACTCTTTGTCGTCGTTCGCGCCGTTGGGTTCGTTGAACAGCTCAACGGCGAGGAACTCCGGCGGCGAGTTCTTCCAGCAGGGGGCGAAGGCCGTCCAGAACGCGGTGAGGTCACGTTCCCAGTTCTCCGGGTTGCGGTCGATGTTGAGGGTGGTGGTGGGAGTGCCCGAGGTGTGGACGTCGATCACCGTGGCGATGCCGGCGCTCTGGATGGTGTGAACGGCGCGGGTGAACTCCATCATGCGGTGCTGGTTGAAGCGCTTCGGCTCGTCGGTGATCAGGGCCGGATCAACGGGGATGCGGACGTGCGAGACGCCGGCGGACTTCAGGAGGGCGACATCGTCGGGCGAGATGAGGCGCTCGATGCGTCCCTCCTCGGGGCTCGGCGGCTTCCACCACCAGTGGGAGAGGTTGATGCCGCGGCGGAGCCGGTTGACGAGCGCGGCGTTGGGGTGCTTCGGCACCGGCTTAGCGGGCGGTTTGACGGTCGGCTGCGCGCAGGCGATGAACAGTGCGAGGGTGGGTGCGAGCATCCTGAGAGTCTACCGCGGATTCGGCTGCGCGCCGGCGTCGGAAGAGACGACCTCATCCTGCCGGCGAGGTGTCACCGCCGTCGTCAGGAGCGGCTTTGAGCGCAACGAGGAGGTTGTTACTCGTCTTCGCCGCGGGAGAACTTCTTCTTTTCCCAGACCTTGGGCTCGCGCTTGGCGATGGCCGGCTTTTCGCCGTCGAACTCGATGCCCTCGTCGCCGAGGGTTGCGACGAGCTGGCCAACCAGTTCCGGGGTCGGGGCGACGCGCATCTTCTCGCTGGAGAGGGCGACTTCCGAGGCGCCGGTCCGTACGACGATCTCCATCGGGACGATGGTGACATCGCCGCCACGGGGAACGGACTTGGTGGCGGTCTGGATGAAGCCGGCGGCCTTCTCGAGCTTCTCCATGGCGGCTCCGTTGAGCCGGCGCTCGTCGACGACGACGCGCATCTTCTTCGCCAGGGCGCTCGCGCCGGCGTTGACGTCGATGACCTTCTCGACCATGAGCTGGACGTCTCCTCTAGAGAGGTCGATCTTGCCGACGACGAAGACGATGCGGTCGGCGGTGATCATCGCGCTGTACTTTGCGTAGGTGTCGCTGAAGGCGACGGCCTGGACGGTGCCTTCCTTGTCTTCGATGACCATGGCGGCCATCTTCTGGCCGGCGCTCTTGCCGCTCTTGACGACGAGGTTGCGGACCCCGGTGATCATGCCGCCGAGGGTGACGCGGTAGTCCTGCCCGTACTTGCGGTCGCGTAGCTCGCGGGTGTTGGTGTTGCCGAGGGTGCGGATGAGGGTCTTGTACTGGTCGAGGGGGTGGCTGGAGACGTAGAAGCCGAGGACGGCGCGTTCGTTGGCGAGGGTTTCGGCTTCGCTCCAGGGGGGGACGCGGAGGAGGGCGGTGGCGTCTGCGGCCGCGGCTTGAGGGGTTTCATCGCCGCCTCCGCCGAAGAGGCCGCCCTGGCCGGCGGCGCGGTCGCGTGCGGCGCTGGCGCCGGCCGCGACGGCGGACTCGACGGAGGCGATCATGGCGGCGCGGTTCTGGCGCGTGTGGAGGCAGTCCATCGCGCCGCTCTTGATGAGGGCCTCGATGGTGGTCTTGTTGACGGCGCCGGCCGGCGCTCCGCCGCCACCGCCGCCGACGGGTACACGTTCGCAGAAGTCGAAGAGCGAAGTGAACGGGCGGCGCGGCTTGTCCGCACCGTTGCCGTCGCGTTCGGAGAGGATGGCGGCGATGGCCTTGTCGCCGCACCCCTTGATGGCACCGACGCCGAAGCGGACGTGGCCGTTGAGTGCGGTGCGCGGCTCGTCGTCGGCGTAGACGACGGCGAAGTCGGCGTCGGAGACGTTGACGTCGGGGGGGCGGACCTCGACGCCGACCTTGACGGTCTTGCCCGTGAGCGGGTCGATGAAGCGGTTGTTCTTGCAGTCTTCGAGGTACGGGACCCAGTCGGCGACCTGCTGGGCGGCGCTCTCGAAGGTGAGGAACGCGGCCATGTACTGGTTGGGGAAGTATGTCTTGAGGTACGCGGTCTGGTAGGCGACAATGGCGTAGCCGGTGGAATGTGACTTGTTAAAACCATAACCCGCGAACTTCAGGATCAGCTCGAACAGCTCCTCCGCCTGTTGTTTCGAAAGCCCCTGCTTCTGCGCCCCCTCAACAAACTTGGGCCGCTCCTTCTCGATCTTGTCGTGCTTCTTCTTGCTGATGTTCTTGATCAGCGAGTACGCGTCGCGCAGCTTGATCCCGCCCAGGCCGTGCACGATCTGCATGACCTGCTCCTGGTACACCATCACGCCGTAGGTCTCGGCGGTGTACCGGTCCACGATCTCGTGCACCTTCGGCACGACGTCCTGCCCGTGCTTGCGCCGGTTGTAATCCGGGATCAGGTCCATCGGACCCGGCCGGAAGAGCGCGTTGGCCGCGATCAGATCCTCCAGCCGGTCCGGCTTCATCTCGATGAGCAGCCGCCGCATCCCCGGCGATTCAAACTGGAACACGCCGGTCGTCTCGCCCCGCCGGAAGAGTTCGAATACACGCTGGTCGCGGTAGTCGAGGCGATCCAGATCCAAGGGATGAGCGAGACAGCGAGACAGCGACACCGGGTTCGGAGGTGCGGTGTCCTGCCCCTGTTTCGCTGTCTCGCTGTCTCGCTGT
>DASPMT010000140.1:0-3184 GCA_035626935.1 Phycisphaerales bacterium
GATGCGTCGTGAGGGTGGTTTCTCCAAGGGTTTCACGCTGATCGAGCTGCTGGTGGTGATCGCGATCATCGCGCTGCTGGTCAGCATCCTGCTGCCGGCGCTCGCCGGTGCGCGGCGCGAGGCCCAGGCGATCAAGGCGGCCGTGGCGGCACGGAACATCAGCCAGGGCGTCTCGACCTACGCGACCGACGGCAAGTACTTCCCGCCCTCGTATGTGTACGCCAAGGACCGCGACAGCGAGCAGTGGCTGATGTCCGAGCAGCACGGTTCGCCCGCTCCGCACGGGTACGTTCACTGGTCGTGGTCGCTGTTCAGCAGCGGCAACATCCCCCTCGACGCCTTCCAGAGCCCGGCGCTTGCGCGCGGCGGCGCCCCGCGCACGTACCCGGGGCCCAAGGGGGAGGACGCCGATCCCGGGCAGGACACCATTGACACCGGGATCACCGACCGCCAGGTGCCGCGCATCGCCTTCGCCGGCAACGACGCGATCTTCTGCCGCAACAAGTTCGCCAACCCGGGCCAGCGTCAAAACCGCCTGGTCAACCCGGCTTCGGTCGACGGGTCGCTCTACGGCGCGTCCAAGGTGATCCTGGTGGCGGAGCTGGGGACCGTGAAGGGGTCGTGGGAGTCCGTGTTCGGGATGGAGGAGCCGGGCGCGACCGGGCAGCAGTCGCGTTCGCACCGGCCGGTGACGCCGTTCCTCGGGGTCTCCTCGGGCGCCTCGTACCTGAGCGAGCCCAACATGGGATCGACCGCACGGTACCGCTACCCGAACCTCGAGGAGTTCCGGACAAACGACGAGCTCGGCCCCAACATGATCGGCGACACGCGGACGAGCCTCAACGCGGTCGGACGCCACCACGGCGGCAGCAAGGGCGCCTACGGAGGCCAGAGCAACTTCGCGTTCGTCGACGGGCACGTCGAGCGGATGAACGTGGTGGACACCGTGCGCAAGAAGCTCTGGGGGGACAAGTTCTGGTCGGTGACCGGCGGCGGCACGAGCGTGGACTTCGAGCAGTCAAACCTCACAAGGACCAACAGCCCGCTTTGAGCGGAGAGCCCGCCCCGGGAGGGCGCAGGCAGACAAGCGGTCACCGACGGCGGTGCGGAGCTCCCTCCGCGCGCGGTGACCCCGGACAGATGTGGCAGAGAGTGATCCTGAACGGATAGTCGGTGCTCGCATTCTTAAAGGAGATGGCAGATGAACCGTGACAAGCTCAAGCTGTTCGTGGCGGCCGGCCTGGTCGGGTCGGCGGCCTCGGTTTCCTTCGCCCAGCCGTACGTGTTGAACATCACCGGCGCGACGCTGCTGGAGAACTACGTGATCGCGCCGGCGTCGACCAACGATTACATCGACGTCGACGGGAACGGCACTTCCGGCCGTCTCGGCAATGGCATCCAGCAGCTCGCCCCGGCGGTAAGCGGCGCGGGCGCGCCGGTTTTCGCGGCCGGCACCCACTGGCTGGTGCAGTACCGCAACATCGGCTCAATCGCGGGCCTCAACGAGCTGGTGCGCACGGGCCGCACGTGGATCACCAGCGACTGGACCGACCTGAACGGCATCCCCGGCACCAACAACACGACCACCAAGGCGTTCTACAACCGCACGCAGTTCATCAACAACAACGCGCTGGTGGCGGGCACCTTCGGCGACACGGCCAACCCGGGCGCCTTCGCCTGGCGCAGCCCGATGGTGGCCGACGGCCAGCCCCGCACGGCGGTTTTCGGTCACATCGCCGGTCAGGGCCTCCACGCCGACATCGCCGTGTGCGACGTTCCGGCTCTGTGGGGCCTGATCGCCCCGGGCGGTGCGCCCGACTTCAACCGCACGCCCGGCCTGGGCGGCTACGGCGACAACCCCCGCACCGCGGTGGCGCCCGACGGCACCACGCCCAGCGGCAACATCTCCGCGAAGATGGTCAACGCGTCGACGGTGAACCTGTTCAACCCCGCCAACCCCGGCGCCGCCAACGCCGACACGCTCTTCGACAACCCCCTCGCGTTCGCGCCCGTCGGCACGTTCACCAACATCGGCACGGGCATCCAGCAGATCGAGCAGTCCAACATCCGCCACCTGCTGGCGACCGGCCGTCTGGTGAGCGGCGAGAACCTGACGATTGTCACCCGGGACGCCGGCTCAGGCACGCGCAACGGCCACAACAACTCCGTCGGCCTCGACCCCTCGTGGGGCGTCGGTGAGAACGTCGGCGCCGAGAACAGCAACACCCCGGCCGAGCTGGTCGGCGACGCCTACCTCCCCTCCAACAAGACGGGGTCGTCCAACGTGGAGCGCACCCTCCGCAACACCCGGCTGGGCATCGGCTACACCGGCGCCGAGCGGTTCGTCAACAGCGGCCTCAACGGCGCGAACTACCGGCTCGAGCTTCTCGCGGTCCGCAACGACCTGGTCGGCGGAACGGCCTACTCCCGCCCGACGGTGACGACCGTGTTCGACAACGGGCCCGACGGCTGGATCATCGGCGGACCCGCCTCGCTCATCACCTTCGGCGATCCCAAGGCCGAACCGGTGAGCGCCGGCGGCCAGGGCCTGACCACGCCCCGGATGCGCAACCCGCAGGCCGCGACCTACCTCAACAACTTCCGTCAGAGCGTCGACAACTTCTCGTCGGTCCCCAACGACCCGGCGAACGTCGGAATGCCGGGCGAGTACGCGGCGACCCAGTTCGTGCTTCTGGCGGGCATCGACCGCCTGCAGGACCAGTCCAACCCGCTGAACCTCGTTCCGAACCCCGCGCTGAACCAGACGCTGCAGGACACGCTCAAGAGCATCAGCGTCTACGCCAACGCGGCGTTCCAGTCGTTCAACACCGCCGAGAACGGGCGCGTGCCGGAGCGTCGGCAGGCAACCACCGGCTTCGCCGGCAGCTACAGCGACAACCGCAACGCGACCTACGTCAACCAGGCGGGCGTGAACGTCTCCTACGGAACGCAGGTCACCGCCCGCAACAAGATCGCCGGAGACTTCGACAACGACGGTCTCCGAAACGTGAACGACGCCGCGGGCATGATCGCGGCGTGGCGCGACCGCGCGGGCCTGGGATCATGGGACGGTGTGGGCACCAACGGCGGCGCCTCCGACACCAGCGCGGTGATCGAGATGCTGGGCGACTTCAACAACGACGGCAACTTCGACAGCAAAGACGTCCGGTACTTCGCCGACGGT
>DASPMT010000141.1:0-2369 GCA_035626935.1 Phycisphaerales bacterium
ATGCTCCCGGGGCCGATCCCCGCCTTCACCGCGTCCGCCCCTGCGTCCACCAGCGCCCGCGCCGCGTCCGCCGTCGCGATGTTCCCCGCGATCACCTCGATCTTGAACCGCTTCTTCAGCGTCCGCACCGTCCGCAGCACGTTCTCGCTGTGCCCGTGGCTGGTGTCCACCACCAGCACGTCCACGTCCGCCGCCACCAGCGCCTCCGCCCGGTCGTACTGGTCCACCCCTACCGCCCCGCCGCACCGAAGCCGCCCGCGCGAGTCCAGCGACGCGTGCGGGAACTCCGCCAGCCGGTCGATGTCGCGCATCGTCACCATCCCCGCCAGCCGCCCCTGCTCGTCCACCAGCAGCAGCTTCTCGATCTTGTGCTTGTTCAGCACTTTCTCCGCCTCGGCCAGGGTCGTGCCCGGGGCCGCGGTGATGATCCGCCCGCTGGTCATCACCGTCCCTACCGGCGTCTGGTCGTTCTCGACGAACTTCAGGTCGCGGCGCGTCAGGATGCCCAGCACCTTCCCCTTCGGCGCCCCCCCCCCTGTCACCGGGAAGCCCGACACGTGGAAGCGGTGCATCAACTGCCGCGCCTTGGCCACCGTGTCCTCGGGGCTCAGCGTCAGAGGGTCGGCGATAACGCCGTTGGCCGACCGCTTCACCTTCTGCACCTCGCGCGCCTGCACCTCGGCGGGGATGTTCCGATGGATGACCCCCAGCCCCCCTTGCTGCGCCAGCGCGATCGCCAGCGCACTCTCCGTCACCGTGTCCATCGGCGCCGAAACCAGCGGGATGGTCAGACGGATGCTGCGCGTCAGCTGCGTGCTCGCGTCCGCCATCACAGGCACCACGTCGCTGTACCGCGGCAGCAGCAGCACGTCGTCGAACGTCACACCCTCCGCCACGATCTTCTGATCGACGGGGATCGGCCCGCCAGACGCCTGGCCGGACGCGTTGCTGCCGTTGCTTGAAGGGGTCGCCGAAAGGGGTCGAGAAACAGTTCGGGCTTCCATGAGATAGCGTAGACATACTCCGCTCGCCGGGAGAGCGCACAGGTCGCGAAGGCGCCGCTTTTTCTGGCCCTCCCCTCGCCCGCACCCTACCCCGTACCCTCCCCACGTGCCGCCAACACCACGATCGTGCACCTTTACCACGCCGGGCCCGACCGACGATTCATCCCTTCAGTCCCTCACCAACACCGAATGGCTCCTCACCGCCGGAAACGGCGGCTTCGCCATGGGCACCGCCAGCGGCATCCCCACGCGCCGCTACCACGGCCTGCTGGTCGCCTCCCTCCGTCCTCCCGTCAACCGTGTCATGGCCCTCTCGGCCGTCGCCGAAACCGTCGTCGTGGACGGCGCGCGGTTCGAGCTCGCCAACTTCCGCTTCAGCGGGGGCGTCACCCACCCCCGCGGCTACACACACCTGGAGCGGTTCGAAAAAGACGGCGACGCGGGCTCGGTGCGCTGGCGATACCGCTGCGACACGCGCGCCGGCGCCGTCGCGATCACCAAGTCGCTTCACCGGGCCCGTCAGCAGCCCGGTTCGCTGATCCACTACCACGTCAGCAACGCGACCGGCGCGCCCCTCCAACTCACGCTTCAGCCGCTGGTCGCCCTGCGCGACTTCCACGGCCTGCTCCTGCGCGACCTGAACCCCAACCGCTTCACCGTTACCCCCGCCGAGGCCTCGGTCGCCGTCGCCGCTCAAGGGGGCGCCACGATCACCCTCGCCGCCGGTGCTCCGGCGCGCTTCGTCCGGCACGAGGAGTGGTGGTACAACTTTTTCTACTCGGTCGAGGCCGGCCGCGGCTACGACAGCCTCGAGGACCTCTTCTCGCCCGGCTGGTTCACGGCGGACATCCCCGCCGGCGAAAGCGAGCTCTCAATCCAGGCCGTGCTCGCAACCGGCGGGACTGCGGGCACTCACCCGCTCCGCAACGGCTCACTCCACGAAGCCGAAGCCGCCCACGCCGACCGTCTCAGCCAGATCCTCGCCTCCACCCGTCACACCCTCGGGCCCGCGTTCTTCCCCGGTGGACCGCTCGAGCACCACCCCCTTCTAGAGCACCTCCCCACCCTTGTCGCCGCCGCCGACGCCTTCGTCATCCGCCGCGTCCGGCCCGGTGCGCTCCCCGGCGCACCCGCCGACCGTGTTTCCATCATCGCCGGCTACCCGTGGTTCGCCGACTGGGGACGCGACTCGATGATCTCCCTCCCCGGCCTGATCCTCTCCTGCGGCCGCTTCGCCGAGGCCCGCGCGGTCCTGGAGACCTTTGCCGGCGCATGCAAGGACGGCCTGATCCCCAACGTCTTCGACGACTACACCGGCGCCCCGCATTACAACACCGTCGATGCGTCTCTCTGGTTCGTCCACGC
>DASPMT010000142.1:0-3012 GCA_035626935.1 Phycisphaerales bacterium
CCCCTCGCGATAGACGACGCGCGGCCGGGGCCCGCCCGAGCCATTCTGGACCTGGATGAGACACTGGACCGGTTGCTGCTGCAACGGCGGCCGGTGTGCGCAGAAGACCACGAGTTCTCCGCCGTTGGTAGCGATGACGTCGTAGACGAGGCTCGCTCTCATGCCGAGGAAGCCAGGGGGGGCGAGCGGGCAATAGACAACGGGGTGGGCTCCGACGGGGTCGGACCAGCGGCGGAGGACGATGTGTGCGCTGTTGACGCCCGGAACGAATCCCGGACCCGCAAGATCGACGACGAAGAAGACGCCCTCGGCGCATACTCCGCACTGGTTCGAGATGTCAGCGATCACCGTGCCCGGCAGCGTCCCCTGCACCGGCTCTCCCAGGTTGACCGTTCCCAGTTCGGTCAATCCGACCTGACCGGCGGCAAACTGCACGATGGCAAAGGGCAGCGCGGACGCAGCGGTCAGGAAGCGGTGCATAGCCGGCTCCGGCGCGCGAACAGACTCCTGGCCTGCTGGAAGATACTGCAGGAAGTGGGGCTGTCAAGGCGCGCAGGAGAAAGGCCGGTGTCGTCACCGGGAGATGATGAAAGCCTGCTCGCCGGGGCTCTCCGGAAGGGTGAGACGTTCCTGGGATTGGACTTTGGTCCCCATCGCGGCGTGGAGCTCGGCGAGGGCGGCCTCGATGGCCGCGGGCTCGCCTTGGACCTCCATCAGGACCGAACCGTCCGGCTCGTTGCGGACCCAGCCGGTGAGCGGCGCCGCCTGGCGCCGGACCGCCTCCTGCGCCGCGAAGCGGAAACCGACACCTTGTACACGTCCACGGAAAGTGATCGAGAGGCGCATTGGGGCAAAAGAGTAGCGGGCGCGGGGCGGAACAAGCGCCGGGACGTCCGACGGGTGCTCTACGCTTCGGCCAGTGTTTGATCCCAGCGACAAGGTGCGTGTCCAGGAAGCGACGGACATCGTCAAGCTCATCAACGAGGCGGTGCCGGTCAAGAAGAAAGGGAAGGACTTCATCTGCCTGTGCCCCTTCCACAACGACCGCAACCCGTCGATGTTCGTGGTGCCGGGCAAGCAGCTTTACAAGTGCTTCTCGTGCGGCGCGGGCGGGGACTGCTTCTCGTGGATGATGGACTACCACAAGATGTCCTTCCCCGAGGCGCTCGAGTTCCTTGCCGAAAAGGCGGGGATCAAGCTCGCGCCGCGCAAGGGGTCTTCGTGGGGCGGCGGCCATGCGGATCCTGAGACCAGCGCAACGCGCGACGAGATGGCGCGGGCCAACGCGTTTGCGTGCGAGTTCTTCCGGGTCATCCTCAAGCACGGTGAGCACGGCGCGACCGCGCGGGCGGTGCTGGAGAAGCGCGGCGTGTCGCCCGACACCGTCGAGCGGTTCGCGATCGGCGCGGCGCCCGACAAGTGGGACGGGTTGGTGCTCTCGATCGAGAAGAAGGGGCTGGAGATGCGCCCTTTCGCCGCGGCCGGGCTGGTGAAGCGGCGCGAGAGCGGGGGCGGGTACTTCGACACGTTCCGTCACCGGCTGATGTTCCCGATCCACAACACGCTCGGGCAGGTGGTGGCGTTCGGCGGGCGGCGGCTGCGCGAGGAGGACAACCCCAAGTACCTCAACTCGGCGGAGTCGGCGCTGTTCAACAAGAGCGCGACGCTGTACGCGCTGCCGCAGGCGCTCAAGCCGCGGGAGGGTGAACGCGGGGTGCGCGAGGAGAAGTGCGCGGTGGTGGTGGAGGGGTACATGGACGCGGTGGCGTGCCACCAGGCGGGCGTGAGCAACGTGGTAGCGACGCTGGGGACGGCGCTCAACGCGCAGGGAGCGCGGGTGTTGGCGCGCCAGTGCGACCGGGTCGTGCTGCTGTTCGACGGCGACGAGGCGGGGCAGCGCGCGGGCGACCGCGCCCTCGAGGTGCTGTTCGGCAGCACCCTGGACGTGCGGATCGCGACGATGACGCGTGCGAAGGAGTTCGGCGGCGGCGACGCGAAGGACCCGGACGAACTTGTGAAGCAGCCGGGTGGCGACGGCGTGCTGCGGAGGGTGATCGATGCCGGCACCGAGGCGCTCACCTACCGGTGCGAACGGTTGCGGAGCGCGACGTCGGGCCTTGGCGTTCAGGCGAAGGCGAAGGTGATCGAGGATGAGATCCAGCGCCTGGTGGAACTCGGCCTTGCCGGTCTGAGCCCGGTCCACAAGCAGATGGTGGTGCAGCGGATCGCCGCGCTGGCGGGGGTGAACGAGGGCGTCATCCGCGAGGCGATCGCCAAAGCGCGCCGGCCAGTCCGGCACGGAGCGAACGAGGAGGAGGGTGGCGCTGAGTCACCCCCGATCGAGCGTTACAAGCCTGTTGGAGCCCGGGAAACGGCTTTGGCGTGCGTTCTGGCGGAGCCGGTGCTGTGGGAAGAGCTGTCTGAAGCGCAAAGGTCGCTGTTGGCACCGGCTTTGTTTGAGCGGGAAATCGCGAAAAAACTCGCTGCGATACTGGACGCGGAGGCGTTTTCGGCGCAAACATTTACATTAAGCCGCGTTCGGGCGGTGGTCGCAGACGAGTCGGTGGTGCGAGCGGCGCAGGACTTTGCCAGCGAGGTCTCGATGGTTGACGACAGCCCGGACGTCTCCAAGCGTCAGTTGCATGCGTGCATGGCGAAGCTCTCGGCGGCGGCGCGTGACGAGTCACGCCGGGCGGGGCTTGCGGCGGGTCTGGCTTCGCTGCGTCCGAGTGGTGCGGCGCGGAGGCCGGAAGTGCAGGGATGAGCGGTCGGCGACGGCGGCGGTGAACTGTGCCTCAACTTGAGGGCACTTGTTCACGCGGGTTAACAGGCGGGCTAAAGATTCATTCACGGTTGCGGGTTAGGCGGATGCGTGGCGGGGGGAGTCGGTGGTTCGGGTTTCTTGATCCTCGCAGGAGCCCTTGATGATCATCAATCTGCCGGAGCGTGTGGCGGTCCTGCTTGAAGGGGCCCGGGGGCGCGGTTGGCTCAGCTACGAAGAACTCAACAACG
>DASPMT010000143.1:0-4884 GCA_035626935.1 Phycisphaerales bacterium
AGGGCGGGCGGATTGTAGACTCGGCAAAAACCGAGCGAGCGCTCGGTATTTTTTCGCGCCGTTTCTCGAGTTGTTCCGCTGTTCTTCACCGAGGTGTCGTGATGTCTGCCCAGCCCCTGCTCCGCCCCGTCCCGCCGCAGACCGAGGGGGCCGACCGGGCACCGCGGCCGCTGAACCTGGCAGCCGTGGCCGGCAGCGCGAAGCTCAGCGCCTCCGAGGAGCAGGCGGTGCGCGGCGATGCCTGGTTCTCCAGCCTCGCGGCGGAGCTGCAGCACGCCATCTTGGCGCGCGCGACGGTGCGGCGCCTGCGCGCCGGCGTGGTGCTCACCCGCGGCTCCGGCAGTGCCGATGCGTTGATGCGCCGCGCGAAATTTCGCCCCGATCGGTGAGATAAATCGATGCCCCTATTCTTTTCGCTGTGCGCAAAGGAATTGCAGGTATGGGGCAAGGAAGCTCATCCCCTGCTGCGCCCAGGCCTCGCGGAACCGGACATCACGGGCGACAAGTAGCGCCGCGCAACGCCTCGTGCGGGCCGGCGGCGCTCCCGCCAGGGCCTGGCAGTACTCCCTCGTGCGGATCAGCTTGGCCGCCGCGTTGCGCAAGGCGCGATGCTGCGGCATATCGATCCAGTGCCTTTCCATGTCGTGCTCCAAGTGCCGCCCCCGCCCCGTTGGGCCAATCCCCGCGGGCCAGCGGAGGCACCTGAAACTTACTATCACGACTCCCGTTTCGGGGCGGCCTCGCGCGCGAGACGTCAAAACAGCTGCGCGTCGCCTGCGCTGCGCGGCCAGCTGTAGATGATCAGCTCGCGCCTGGCGGCGGCGTTCTGCCCGCCGCCCACGGTGTAGTTGATGCTCAGCTCTTCCAGCTCGAAGGCGGCGAAACAAGCGCGGATGTCCGGGTGGTCGTTGATGCTCAGGATCGCCTTGCCCTGCAGCTTGGCCATCCGGGCCGCCATGCGCTCGTACTGCTCCCAGGGGAACGGGACGCCGTAGCCCTCGGTCTGCCAGTACGGCGGGTCCATGTAGAACAGGGTGTGCGGCCGGTCGTAGCGATCGACGCAGGCCTCCCACCCCAGGTTCTCGACGTAGGCGCCGGCCAGGCGCAAGTGCGCGGCGCTGAGGTTCTCTTCGATCCGCAGCAGGTTGATGGGCGGCGCCGTCGTGGCGGTGCCCCAGCTCTGGCCCTCCACCTTGCCGCCGAAGGCATGCTGCTGCAGGTAAAAGAACCGCGCCGCCCGCTGCACGTCGGTGAGGGTCTGGGGCGGCGTGTCCTGCAGCCACTTGAACACCTCCCGGCTCGACAGAGCCCACTTGAACTGGCGGACGAACTCCTCGAGGTGGTGCTTCACGACCCGGTACAGGTTGACCAGGTCGCCGTTGATGTCGTTGATGACCTCCACGGCGGCCGGCGGCCGCTGGAAGAACAGCGCCGCGCCGCCGGCAAACACCTCGACGTAGCACTCATGTGAGGGGAATCGGCCCAGCAAGGTGTCGGCGAGGCGCCGTTTCCCCCCGATCCAGGGGACGATGGGTGAGGCCAATGCGATCTCCGTTTGGTCAGAATGCCCGTGCCTTCCGGAAGGTGGCAGGGCCTTGGCTCGATCGCAGGCGGTATCTGCGTGATGGCGACCGTCTGCGGTGTTCCACCACCGCGGGCGGTCGCCCTGTCTTTTGCGGGCGGGCCATCGATGGCCCGCCGAAGGCTCAGGGCGCCGCCCTGAGCAGCTCCACCAGGCGCTGGCGCGCCGCCTCGGAGACCTCGCCGCGCTGCAACTCGCTCAGCACCAGCTGCTGCCGCCTGGCCAGTTCCTGCACCTGCTGCTGCAGCACCTCGACCGGCGTGAGGGTGTGGCGGCGCCAGACCGACACCAGGCGCCAGCCGCGCACTTCAAGCGTCGAGCGTTCTCCCTCCGGCGTCTCCTTCTCCAGGCGGTCGAGCTGGCCACGTGCCCACGACAGGGGCACGACTTCGTCTTCGGTGCGCTGGCTGCCCGTCGGGGTGGCCGCCGGGTACACCTTCTGTTCGACCTCCACGGCCGCCGCGGGCAGCGAGGCAGCCGCCAGCAGCGCGCAGGCGGTCAGGGCAAGGGATCGGATCATCTTCATCACTTCAGCTTCTCCTTGGGGTGGTTCTGGGCCTCGGCGGCCCCGTTGCGAATGCGGCGCAGCTCGGCCGCGTCGGCAGCGGACAGCTCGGCCGTGAGGCCGATCGGTCCGTACAGGCTGGTCACGAAGGCACGGCTGCCGTCCAGCGTCGTGGTGAGCCGGTTGTCGAATCGACCCGGTACAGACGAGCAGCCGGCAAGCGCCGCGGTGGCGCACAGGATGATCAAGGTCTTCATGGGGCGGTCCACTCCGAGAGCGAGGGATAGGAAACCGGCTGCGGCGCGGTGAGCACCGGCCGCTGCCACGAGCCGTCGGCGTACTGCTTTCCAAGCGCGCGGACGGCGATGTAGACGAGCCCGGCCTGCCACTCGGGCATGCCGTCGTCGATGCACATGCGGCGCAGCAGCTCGTCGGCCACGCCGCGCCACTCTGCCGAGAGGCCGCATTCGCGCATGAGCTGGTACAGGGCGTCATGCACGAGTGAGCCGCGGATGATGTCCGGCGACTGCTGCACCGGGCCGCTCGCGCCGTCCCAGGCATAGCCGGCTCGGATCGTGAGCAGGCCATCCTCGGCCAGCTGCACGAACGCATTGCCGATGTCCTGGCCTTGGATCGGGGTGGCCACCTCGACCGGCTCTGCAAGCTGGAAGCGGTACCCGGCCCTGTAGCGCACGCCGACGCTCATGGCGCGACGCCGGGCATGGCCGGCGGCTGGAGCCCAGGCGCCGCAACCGCCTCCTGATCCGGGACCGCCGGCACCAGCGCATCGAGCGTGGTGCAGACGCCGTTGGTCAGCTCGACGGTGATGCGATTGCCGAGGTTGTTCTGCAGCAAGCTGCCGACCAAGTGCAGCAGGTTGGCCTTCTCGGACTGCAGCACGGTCAATCCTTCCGCCACACGGGCATCAGGTAGACCGTCGATCCGACGCGGAACTCCAGCCACTCCTGCGTGCCCGCATAGGAGCCAGGCTTGGTCCCGCTGAATGGGGCCGCGGTGGCGCCGGTTTGCAGCGCCGTGTCGATGCGCAGCGGGCCCTGCACGAGCAGTGCCGTGCCCGTGCCAGAGCCCACTGCACGCACGCCGACACCGATGTCAGTCGGCGAGATGCCCACGACGGCTTCGCCATAGGTCGTGCCGCGCACCTCGGCGTAGACGGCCGTGCTGGCACCCGTCCCCACGAACGAGCCCACGACGCCGTCGTGTGCGTTGACCGACACCGCGGCACCAGGTGCGGATGCGGGAGCCGCCGCTGGAGTGGCACGGGCCGGTGCGCTGAACGCCAGGGCATCCAGCGGGCTCTCGGCGCCAGCACCGCACCCGACGAGCGCGGCACCGATGGCCAGGAATGCAATGAACTTGAACTTCATGGTCCGGATCTCCGGTTGGTTGGGGAAAGTCAACTGCGCGGCCAGAACGGCACGTCGCCGAGAACACCGCCGACGGTCATCGGGACCCAGCGGACGGTGGAGGTGCTGCCGGGCTTGTTGTTGCCCGGGAAAGTCGCCGTCGCACTGCCGGTGCTGCTGGCTGCGCTGATGGTTAGGTTGGCCACCGTCGCGAGACCGCTCGTCGTGAGCGTCGCCATCGAGGCGTGTCCGGTGAACTGGCTCGTGCCCTGCACCCACAGCCCCAGCCCAGAGCCTGTGGACACCGCGCGCACGCCGACGCCGGTGTTCAACGGGGAGATGCCAACGACGGCTTCTCCGTAGGAGGAGCCCATGACCTCCGCGTAGAGAGCCGTGCCGGAACCAAGGCTGCGAAAGTAGCCTGCGATGCCGCCAGCCACCACGCCCGCCACGCCATAGCCTGAGGTGCTCGCGTTGTAGCCGTAGACCGCCGGCACGTTGGCGGTGGTCGACCTGCCGTACATCGCGATCTGTGAGCCCCCCGACGTGTTGGCCACCAGCGCGGCGCTGCGCGACGATGAGGAGCCTGACGCAACATCGATGATGGTGTAGCTGTTGCTGCCTTCGAACTTGCCGTAGCCCGTGACGTTGAGGTTCGTTTGACCGGAGATCGTCCCGCCCACGATCAGGTTGCCGCTGATCACCGTGCCTGGCAGCAGCCATGAACCGCCCGACCAGAAGCGCTCCTCGCTGAAGGTGCTGCCGTTGCCGAGCGACACCGTGTCACCGATGCGCAGATGCGACGTGCTCCCGAGCGGACTGTTGAACGCCTCGCCGCTGACCATGTTGTTGATGACGCGGTTGGCCAGCGCATCGGACCAGACCGCGGTGCTGATGCCGTACTGGGCGCCATTGCCCTTGAGCGAGCCGCGCGCCCCGGTCGCACCTGAGCCGCCGTCCTGCGCGAGCAGCCGCACCGCGGCCCACTCGCCGGGGTTGATCGTGTCGGTGGCGCCCGTGGCCAGCGCGGTTGCCGTGGTCACGAACAGGTAGCGCCCGCCGGAGGCGGCCGGCACGGTCTGCGTCCACGCGCCGAGGACGCCGGAGAGCGCCGCTGTCGAAAACGTGTACGTGAGCGAGCTGCTGGGCGCGCTGGGGGCGGACCCCGTGTCGTTGCGCTGATAGAGGAACACGGTGGCCGTGTTCAGACCTGGCGCCCCGTCCTGTGCCATCACCGTCGGCGAGGCCCACTCGCTCGGCGCGATGTTGTCCGTCGATCCCACGCCGACGGCTGTGGCGGCCGACACCCACAACGGATTCGAGCCGGAGGGCACCGTGGCTTGCCAGCCGTTGTTCATGCCGATCGCCACGCCGAGCCCGAAGTCGAACACGCTGGTATTGGTCGGCAGCGGTGGCGTCGTCGCCGAACG
>DASPMT010000144.1:0-2436 GCA_035626935.1 Phycisphaerales bacterium
CTCGACGCCCAGGCGCCCCCACGCGTCCAGGTCTTCCTGAAGCGCCGCCGGCGTCGCCTTTGGCATCAGCCCCAGCGAGTTGCCGCACAGGTAAACACACGGAAGCTCCCCATCCCGCCACTCCCCTCCCTGGGCAACGTCGAGCACGCGTGGAATACTGAACAAATCGCGGTACGACCGCAGCGGATCGGCCCGGTCCAACTCTAACGCGTACGCCTCGCTCGTGGTTACCGGGGTGCTCATGCGCGAGCATCGTACCTCCTTCTCCCGGCTCTGCGGGAGAACGTGCCTGCCGCTCTGAACAGGCGGATGAGGGTGCCTACGGCGTCCGAGGAGAGAACCCTCTCCGCCCTCGCCTCAGCTAAAAACCGCGGCTTTCAAACTTGTCCCCAGGAACTCCGCCGCCGTCCCCCAAAGTAACCGCTCCTCCACGCGTTTCTCCAACCCCATCGAGCGGATCGTCGCCCCCGGCCGCTCCTCTCCCAGCGGGAACGGGTAATCACTCCCCAGCGCGATCCGCTCCGCACCGAACACCCGGATTAGCTCCCGCAGCGATCCCGCGTCGTGCACCAGCGAATCGACGTACACCGCCCCGCGCTCGATCCACGACCGCGGCGACACCGGGCATTCCGTCGCGCACAGGTCAGGCCGTGCCGCGTACCCGTGCTCGATCCGGCCGATCGTCCCGGCGAACGATCCGCCGCCGTGGGCAAACCCGATCCGTAGACGCGGCAGCTTCGCGAGCATCCCGCAGCACAGCACAGAGCACAGCGCCAGGCATGTCTCAGCCGGCATCCCGACGAGCCACGCCCCCCAGAACTTCTTGTACCGTTCCGTCATCTCCGGCGGAGCCGGCGGTGACTCCCGGTGCCGATGCCGCGCACCGATCATCTCCCACGGGTGCACGAACACGCACGCACCCAGCCGCTCCGCCGCCGCGAACACGTCAAACAGCGACGGATCACCAAGCTCCACCCCGTTCACGTTCGATCCGATCTGCACTCCGGCGAACCCAAGCTCTGTGGTGCACCGCTCAAGCTCCTTCACCGCAGCAGCGGGATCGTTCATCGGCAACGTCCCCAGTCCCACAAACCGCTCGGGGTTTGCGCGGCACGTCTCCGCCAGGTCGTCGTTCAGCCACCGCGCCAGATCGACAGTGTCCGACGCCCGCGCCCAGTAGCAGAACATCACCGGCACCGTCGATAGCACCTGTACGCCCACCCCGTGCTCGTCGCACTCCCGTATGCGTGCAGCCGGGTCCCAGCAGTTTTCGTCGATCACCCGAAAGAGCTTCCCATCCTGCACCATGTTGGCCTGGCAACACCCGCGAGGGCTCCCGGCCGCGACTTCTTCGAGCGAGATGAACCCGCCGTACCCGAACCTCTCCGCTAACCGCGGCCATCGTTTCGGCGCAGGCAGGATGTGCGTGTGCAGATCGATCGCCCGCATGGCTTACTTCTTCTTCGCTCTCGCGCCGCGTTTCTGCGAGCCCCCCCGGTCCGTGTTCGCGCCTTTCCCTGCGGCGCTGATCTTTCCCTTCTTCAGCGCGATCGCGCCGGCCCGCTCGATCACCGTTCCGCAGTGCTTGCACGTCCGAGCCTCCACCGGCCCGCCCCAGAACGCGTTCATGATGACGGCGAGATCCTCGTCGATCTTCTTCAGCCGCCACCGCACCTCGTGCACCAGTTGATCGCACTTGGGGTTCACGCAGTACCAACGCAGCCCGTCGAGCTGCCCCTCCGGCCTCGGGAACTCCACGATCAACCCCCTTGTCCCTGCCGGCCGCTGCGGCCGGTGCGGCACCCATCGCGGCAGCAGGAACAACTCCCCCTCCTTCACCACGATGTCCTTCGGCTTGCTCCCGTCAAGAGGGCGCACCCGAACTGCGATGTCACCCTTGATCTGGAAGAACAACTCCTCCGTCGGGTTCACGTGGTAATCGTTCCGCGTGTTAGGGCCGCCCGAGACAAACAACACCATGTCGTCCGACTCAGGGAACAACTGCTTGTTGCTCACCGGCGGTGTCAGGAACTTGGCGTTCTTGACGATCCACTTCTTGAGGTTGACGGTCGGCGCAATCTTCTGGGAAGCGTGGTCTTCCGGGTTTGTGGCTGCTCGCGGCATGGCCCGAGGATAGCGGTTTGTTCCGCCCCCGCACACCAGCAACCAAGTGCGGCCCGGCGGCAGCGGTGAACGCCACCTCACTCCAGTCGCCACTTGCCGCTCACGGCACCGCCTCAACATCGGTGCACGAACACACGGAACGGCAAATCCGGCAGTACCCCTCCGCTCCCGCGGCCGGAGAGCGGTTGTGTCCGCGTGCGGGGCGCACGCGAGCACAACCTCAAGAACATCTCCGTCAATATCCCGCGCGACCGGCTCGTGGTTTTCACCGGGGTTTCAGGCTCCGGCAAGTCCTCGCTGGCCTTCGGCACG
>DASPMT010000145.1:0-2711 GCA_035626935.1 Phycisphaerales bacterium
GTTCCTCCCCGCTCAGCGCGGGTTGTCGCTCCACCCATACGGTCGTAAGCTGCTCGCCCAATTTCCCCCGACTGTCGTTTTCGCAGCGTGACGGTGCTGCGCGGCACACGCCCCGTTGCGGGCGGTGCCGGCCCAGGCAGATTTTTGCAGCGTCAGTCTGCAACGGGTTGTTCCGTTGGCCATATCAGCATGCCAGACAGGCTGCCTCAGCTTGTCTTTCGCACTTCGGTCCACGCAGTGGTTTGCGTAGAGAGAGATGCCCCGCCGACGTCTTGCCGCGGGCGGCAGGGCCGGCGGCCTCGTGCGCCCTTGAGCCTGGCGGAGCGCAAATGAGGACCACATCGCGAGGACCGCGATGACAACCAGCAACTCGATGAGCGTGAATACGCTCTGAGAACGTGGCGACAAAGGCAGGCTCCAGAACGGAATGCCAACGGCAGTTTACTTCAACGTCGGGGCCCGGTGCAAGGCGTTGACCGGCGTTCGGCCGCACCTGTAGAGGGGTGTTTTGGGAAACAGACCGGTTTCGGCGGCAGTTGTTCGGATTGTGGACGGAGGGGCGGCTACCCCAATACACTTACCGAACGACCTGGGGCCGAACCCCGTCGCCGGTGCCGCGTTTGTGCCTCACATGGGCGACAAACTCAGTCAGTGGCAGACGGCACGCGGGGGTACGACGCCGGGGCGCGCGAAGGATCAGGTTGTGACCAGCGCACGAACGGAGTCGACCTTGGTGAGCAAGCCGGTTCGAGTCGAGATAGACGGATCAGCCGGCAGCGCGGACCGCGGGACGGGACCGTTGCGGCTCGATCCGGCCAAGTCCATCCGCGTGCGGGGCGCCCGCGAGCACAACCTCAAGGGCGTGGACGTCGACATCCCGCGGGACAAGCTCGTGGTGATCACGGGCCTCTCCGGGTCGGGCAAGTCGTCGCTGGCGTTCGACACGATCTTCGCGGAGGGGCAGCGCAAGTACATGGAGAGCCTCTCCGCGTACGCGCGCCAGTTCCTCGACCAGCTCAAGAAGCCCGATGTCGAGGACATTCAGGGGCTTCCGCCGACGATCGCCATCGAGCAGCGAAGCAGCGGGCACAATCCCCGGTCGACGGTCGCCACCAGCACGGAGATCTACGACTACTTACGCCTCTTGTTTGCCCGTGTGGGACAGCCGACGTGCTGGCATCCGACCAAGGTCCGCAAGGACGGGGCCGTGATCGAGCGCTGCGGCCGGCCGATCAGCGCGACGCCGGCCAGCCAGATCGTGGAGGCCGTGATCGCGCTGGCCGATCCCGCGGGCACGAGGATGACGGTGCTGGCCCCCGTGGTGCGCCAGAAGAAGGGCTTTCATCGCGACGTGATGGAAGAGCTGCAGAAGGCCGGTTGGTCGCGCATCCGCGTCAACGGTCAGATCAAAGACCTGCGCGAAGTGCTCAAGGACAGCGGCGACAACCCGCTTGGACTGGGCCGCTACGAGAAGCACGACCTCGACGCCGTCATCGACCGCATCGTGCTCAAGCCCGGCGACGCCGACGGACGCCAGCGCCTGGCCGAGAGCATCGAGGCGGCGCTCAAGCTCGCCGCCGGCACGGTGATCATCAGCACGGAGGTGGACAGCGGGAAGGGGTACGACCGGGTCTACAGCGACAAGCACGCCTGCGCCGAGCACCCCGAGTGCTCGCTCTCGGAGCTCGAGCCGCGAATTTTTTCGTTCAACTCGCCGTTCGGCGCCTGCCCGTCGTGCGACGGCATCGGCAGCAAGATGGAACTGGACGAGTTGCTGGTTATGCCCAACGAGGAGCTGTCGTTCAAGGGCGGGGCGATCGCGGCATACGCGAAAAACATGGCGGTGCGGGCCTGGTTCTCGCGCGGCCTCAAGAAGTTCGCGAGGGCGATGAGCTTCGGCTACGACGACCCGGTGAAGGAGCTCTCCGCCGACCAGCGCCGCATGCTGCTGCACGGGACGAACGCGGAGGACGCCGCGAGGCATAAGTTCAAGTTCAAGGGCGTCATCCCCGAGCTGACGGAGTGGTGGAGCAGCACGCAGAACGAGACGGTGAAGGAGTTCCTCGGTCAGTTCATGAGCCAGACGCCCTGCCCGTCGTGCCACGGCGACCGGCTGCGGGTCGAGTCGCTGGCGGTGCTGATCGGCACGAACGGGGTCGTGCCCGCCGAGGCGGTGGCCGAGCGGACGCTTCACGGCCTTACGCCCGACAAGCACCGCGTCAACATCGCCGACTATTCGAAGCTGAACATCGCCGAGGCCGTGAGGATCATCGACGGCCTGAAGCTCACGAAGGAGCAGGCGTCGATCGCCGAGCCGATCATCAAGGAGGTCCGCGCGCGTCTGGGCTTCCTCGCCAGCGTCGGGCTGGAGTACCTGTCGCTCGACCGCAAGACCGCGACACTGAGCGGCGGCGAGGCGCAACGTATTCGGCTGGCGACACAGGTCGGCAGCGGGCTGGTAGGCGCCTGCTACGTACTCGACGAGCCGACCATCGGGCTGCACCAGCGCGACAACGACCGGCTGATCGGCACCCTGCGCCACCTGACCGACATCGGCAACACCGTCCTGGTCGTCGAGCACGACGAGGACATGATCCGCGCCGCCGACCACTGCGTCGATCTCGGGCCCGGCGCCGGTGTGCACGGCGGCGAGGTGGTGGCGCAAGGTTCGCCCGCGCAGATCGCGGCCGATGACGACTCGCTCACCGGCC
>DASPMT010000146.1:0-4038 GCA_035626935.1 Phycisphaerales bacterium
CGAAGTTGGTGTTGACGTTGCCGGTGACGAGGATGTAGAGCTTGCCGTTCTCGATCTTGCTGAAGATCCCGTCGATCTCGCTTCCGTAGGCGTAGTCAACATGCGGGGCGCGGAAGTCACCGCCCACAATGCCGCCGACGACGCCGGCGAGGTTGGCGTTGTTGAGCGCGGCCTTGATCGCCGGCGCGCCCTCGACTCCGCCGGTGAGCGTGCCGCCGTTGAAGCCCACGACGGTCGGGAAGACTGTGCTCCCCGCATAGACGTTCGTGCCCGGGACCCCGCTCGGAAGGGTGGCGTAGTCGACGTAGAGGAGGTACTGGTCGTTGGCGGGCGGGGTGCCTTCGGGCTGCTCGGTGCGGTTGGCGTTGACGGAGATGAGGTAGTCGGGCTCAAAGCCCGTGTCGAACGTCAGGCCGGGGTCGGCGTTGAGCGTTCCCATGCCCTCCAGAGGCGCGCCGACGCTGCCGAGGATGGTGTTCTGGCCGCCGGCGACGGTGTCGAAGAAGATGTTGATGCGGTTGCCGTTGGCCTGAAGGTTGCCCGTCACCATGACATACAAGGTCTGCGTGGTGTCGTTCTTGCGGACGCTGATCGCGTCAAGCTCCGAGCCCTCGGGGCCGAAGTCGCCGCCGAAAACGAGCTGGCCGTGCCCGGCGTCCCCGTAACCGGTGCTGTTGGTCTGGAGTCTCGTGCCGTTGACGGCGCCGTAGGAATCGCCCGGATCTGCGGGGTCGGGTATGGTTTCGTTGGGCGGAGGCAGGAAACTGCCGGGGGTGTTGCGTGCGCCGTCGATGCGGAAGGGCGTCAGCACCGACCCGATCGAGATGCTCGGGTTCGAGCCGGCTGCCGTGCCGTAGAACTGGTTGCCGGCGATGTTGTTGAAGTTGATCGTGCGTGTGTAGTCCAGGTTGCCGGTGTTCAGCGCAAGGCCGGGCAGCGACTGGTTGGAGGTGTTGTCACCGAAGCCGTTGGTGATCAGCACCTGCAGCTTCACAGCGGGGAGGGGGCCGGCCACACCCAGCGCGCTGTAGGGAATTGCAAGCTCGAGGCCCGTGTTCGGAGCGGAAGGATCGCCGACGCTGGCCGAGCCCTGATCGCCCATGCCCGCGGCGTTGTCACCGAACGATACGGTTGTGCTCACCGGGACGGTCTGCACCCACTTTGCGGCACCGTAGTTGTCGCCGGCGGTGATTCTGCCGTCGACTGTCACGTCCGCCGCGACCATCGTTGACGCGCCGGCCGCGGCCACCAATGCACAGGCAGAGACCACCGTCTTGCGGTCGAACATCGTTGATCCTCTCACCAAATCGGGGTTGTCGGAACGGGGAACGTAACAGGTGTCGGGATGGCGCGCACCAGCCGCAAAGCGGATGTGACCACCCAACGGCGCGCGGACCGGCTGAGAAGGTACCGCATAAACCCGGGGTGGGCCATCGAAGGAAGACGTGCCCCAGCAGAAAAAGTCAATCGTTTACTGTAAACGCTTACAGTATACGTACTTTGCGGGTTTCGCGGGCCCTTGAGCGGGTGAGCGGAGATGCCGTGGTGGGCGCCCGCGAAGCGCCTCGCCCGTCTGAGGCCGCTTGCGAATGGAGCCAGGATCGGGAATACTGCGTACACCTAGACTCCGGCAGCGCGTCCCCTTCCAGTGTGCGCGATGTGGGGAGTGGCCAGTGAGCTGCGCGCCATTCTGGCGCGTGCTTGGAGCACGATGATGCAGACTATTTCCGCCAAGCTTCCCCGCCGCGCCGGCCGGTCGATGAACGCGTTTACGCTGATCGAACTGCTGGTGGTCATCGCGATCATCGCGCTGCTGGTTGGGATCCTGCTGCCGGCGCTCTCAAAGGCCCGGTTCGCGGCGCGGACGAGCGTTTCGCTGAGCAACGTGCGGCAGATGGGCCTGGCGTTCACTCAGTACGCCAACGACCAGAAGGGGTGGTACCCGCTTCTGCCGTTCACGAACGCTTCGCTGGCGCAGTTCAACGCCCCTAACGGCACGCTCGACCTGCAGTACAACTGGGGCGGTGTGGCGGGGCTTTTCAGCCTGTTCCAAGCCGATCAGATGAACGCCGACACCGACCCCAAGGCGGGCTGGCGCCCCTACGGCGGTCCGTACCAGCCCGACAGCACGAACAACCGTTACGACAACGTCGCCAACGGCCAGGTCATCAACAATCCGGTCATGGGCGCGTACATGTCGAGCTACGGCATGCTCTACAGCCCCAACGACCGCGAGGACCGCTACTACGGGCCGATCGCGGCCAACAACCAGGCATACTCCGGCGGCTCATCGCGGATCCCAACGATGCCCTCGTCGATCTTCGAGTGCAACCGCGTGAACATCTCCTACATGTACATCGCGGGGTTCCGCGATAACGAAGCGAAGATCGTTAAGCCCGCGCCGATGTGGGGCGACGACACCAACGGGTCGGACATCTCGACCAACGCCTTCTACGGCGGCGCCTCGGTAAATCTGGATGACCCGAACGCGACGACGCCCAACTCCATCGCCGCGGGTGGAAAGCCGGGGTATTACGCTAAGGTGGATAACCAAGGACAGGACGGCGGCGTCTGGGTCTTCACCGACTGCCACGGCGACTTCGTGACCGGCTCGATCCAGAAGACCTTCTTCGAGGGCCCGTCCGCTGCCAACAACCAGCATCCCAACCCGCAATCAGTGAACTGCATCGACACTACCCGATCACGGAAGCTGCAGACGATCGACTGATGAAGTGGGGCGCCAGAATTTGATGCGTACCTGCCAGGGACGTGCGAGCGCGCCGCGAAATTGTCGGCACTGGCGTTATCGGGCGGGGGCGGGCGGCGTAAACTCGGGTTTGGCTGGCTTGGCGCCTGATGGGCGGTATTCTGCGTGCTGAGCCGCGCAGGCCGGGGCTTGGCACGTGGGATGATTCATGACCGCGAAGGATGTCGCAAAGGCCCCGTCGATCGCCGAGAACTGTCTGCGCAAGCTGATGGCCGAGGGGCACCTCGGCGTCAACGACACCGTGTTCACCGTGTGCGCGGCGGGCTTCGAGCACCAGCTCTTTCAGAAGCTCGGCTTTAAGAACGTGGTGATCACGAACCTGGACGTGCGTACGCCGCCGGAGGCGTACGCGCCGTATCGGTGGGAGAAGCAGGACGCGATGCAGCTGTCGGCGGCGGATGGGAGCTACGACTGGTGCTTCGTGCACGCGGGGCTGCACCACTGCGACTCGCCGCACCGCGCGCTGCTGGAGCTTTACCGCGTGGCGCGCAAGGGGGTGATCGCGATGGAAGCGCGCGACAGCCTCGCGATGCGGACGGCGGTGAAGCTGGGACTGACCGGCGAGTACGAGCTCGAGGCGGTGGTGCGGAACGACATGAAGCACGGTGGAGTGAACAACACCGCCGTCCCCAATTACGTGTACCGGTGGACCGAACGCGAGTTCATCAAGGCGATCAGCAGCTTCAACCCGACAGGGAAGCACGTCTACCGGTTCTACCACGGGCTGCGTCTGCCGTTCCTCTTCGCGGGGATGTACAAGAACCCGCTGAAGAAGTGGGCGCTCTACGCGATCAAGCCGTTCTTTACCGCGGGCGCGTTCGTCTTCAAGAAGCAGATGAACCACTTCGCGATGGTGGTTATTAAGCCGCGCGAGCCGTGGCCCTGGATCAAGCAGCGCGAGGACGGGCTGGGGTTGAGCCCGGAGTACGTCGAGCGGGTGTTCAACAAGAAAACGTGAAGCCGACGCTGCGCAGCGCAACCAGTCGGCGTCAGGCGCTGCGCGGTTGTGTACGTCCGCACTCAGGGCACGCCACCCCGCAGACGAGCCCAGCCAGGCTGTAGCCGCATGCGCTGCAGCACCCTGCCGTCGATCGGCGTCGTGCAAGGACTCCAGAACGCAGCAGGAGCGCCGAGCAGGCCCCGAGGAGCAGCGGGAGGGGCCAAAGGACGACCGCGATCGACCTGGTACCGCTCGCGGGGTAATAGGTGAAGCAGAGAACGGCGAGGTCGATCGACTCCGGCGGCATGAACAAAGCGTCTTGCCCAGGCGG
>DASPMT010000147.1:0-4854 GCA_035626935.1 Phycisphaerales bacterium
GCAGCCGATCCCGCGGTTGAGCGATACGTCGCGCTCGATGATGATCTCCTCCGCGGCCCGCGGCCAGCCGCCAAGGCCAAGCCGGGTGGCGACCCCACCCGCGTTCATCACCCCTCCGCCCGTCAGCGTTGCCTCCTGGCAGTGTTGCATCATGGCGCGCCCGGTCGGCTTGATCGCGACAAACGCACGCTGCTGCATGCCGGCGCTGGCGATGCAGTCGCCATCGTCGGAGAACCCCACCGCCCCGGCGGCGGCCATCAGCTCGATCTCCGCCAGCTCTTCGCCCTTGCGACCTCTGGTGACCGCGGCAACGCTGAACACGCGGCAGGATCCCGTTTCCTTGGCGCGTGCAGCGATGTACCGCACCATCGTGTCGTTGTCGAGCGCCGGAGTGGTGTTGGGCATGCAGGCGACGGACGTGAAGCCGCCCTCGACAGCGGCGCGGGTGCCGCTGGCGAGCGTCTCGGCCCGCTCGTTCCCCGGCTCGCGCAGGTGCACGTGCGGGTCGATCAGGCCCGGGGTCACCAGGCATCCTTCGGCGTCGATGATCCTCGCGCCAGACGGCCGGTCCAGGCCCGACGCGATCGCCTTGATCACACCGCCGTCGACCGCTACATCGGCGGGCTTGTCCAGCCCGGTTGAAGGGTCAAGCACACGTCCACCGACGATCACCAGCCTGCTCATGCCCGGAGCATATGCGGAGGCGCCGGCCGTTCAAAAGGCAGGCGCTGCAAACGCCCCAGCTCCGATCAACGACACGGCACCCACGGCGCCGAACCGACAGGCAACTACCACTTCAACGCATGCGCCACCGTCTCCACCAGCTTCCGGGCGATCGAGCCGTCACGATCGAGGCGTGGGTTGAAAACCGTGATGTCCATTCCGACCGCACGACCCGAGGCCATGCACGCCCGGAGGACGGTCCCCAGCTCGTCCCAGGACAGTCCCCCCGGGATGCGATAGTCGACCGCCGGCATCACGGCGTCATCGACCACGTCCGCATCCAAATGGACCCAGAAGCCCGCGAGATCGGACGAAGAGAGCCGCGCGACGGCGCGGAGCGAGGCCGCCCCTGCGCCGCCCGCACGGCGGCAAGGTCGATCGAGTTGATCGGCGTCTCCTCGATGCGTCGGCTACCGTGTGCGTCGGCCTCCGCGGCCTCCGCGGCGTCGCGCCGACCAACGACGACGACATCGTCATCGCGTACCAGCGGGGCCCGACCGTCGATATCCGCCAGCAGCTCAGGACCCCGTCCGGTCGCGAACGCGAGCTCCATCGACGCGACTTCTCCCTTTCGGCTCCGCCTCCGCTTGATAGAAGTCGGCGTGCGCGTCAAGAAAGAGCAGCCCGTAGCGGCCGCGACGCCGGAGAGCGAGCAGGTTTCCAAGCAGGATCGAACAGTCGCCGCCCAACACCACCGGGAACTCACCCCTGCCCAGAGCGCCCCCCACCGCACCGGCCAGCTCGATGGAGTATCGAACGAGCGCCTGCGGGTTCAGCACGAGCGTTTGCGGGTCGCGCTTGGCGTCGTACGGCGGCGGCTCGACGCGCCCGGTTCGGCGTGCTTCAAGGCGCTCCGCCAGGCCCACGCCCAGCAACGCTTCCGGCAGGAGTTCAACACCGCCCGGGAACAGACCGAGCACGACGGCGCCTCGATGATGGCGAACGGTTTGCCGCCCATCTCGGCGACACTGTAGTAGCAGAGCCTGCAGGTCCTGCGACCGGGTTCATGAGCGTGCGTTCAGCGTTGCGGCGGCACGGACGAGCGCCTTCAGCGCCTTCTCATCGATCCTGTCGCCTTCATGGAGATCGATGGCGCGTCTCGTCTTGCCTTCGAGGCTCGAGTTGAAGAGGCCCGACGGATCGTCCAGCGAAGCGCCCTTGGCAAACGTCAGCTTCACCGCGTTCTTGTACGTCTCTCCAGTACAGATGATTCCGCCGCGCGACCACACGGGAACCCCCCACTTCCACTCTTCGACCACGCGCGGGTCAGCTTGCTTGATGAGCTTCCGAACGCGGGCCAGCGTCTTTCCCCGCCAATCCCCCAGTTCCTTGATTCTTGCATCGATGAGCTGAGCAGGAGAAAGCGGAGCGTCTCCACCCTCGTCTTGCTTTGTGCGGATCGGCTTTCTCTTCTGGACAGTCTTTGTCATCCTGTTCACCGTTGCTGTTGCTTGCCTGTCGCTTGCGTATCTCTTGACGTTCCGACGGGGTCGACGGTGCGCAGTGTCATCCGCTCTGAACTGCGGGTGCCCGGCCTCGTGCCACAGGTGGCTTACGAACAAACCCGACTCGGTCCAGGCCGCGGCCCCGCCTCGAGTCCAGGTGTTGGCTCCCTGATTCAGACGATCCGTGATCGCCTGAACAAGCTGCTCGCGGTCCTCCGCCACCGAGATGCAGTGATCCAGCTTTGCGCGCCTGACGCGGGCCCGTGCATCCTTCGGAGAGTCGCCGGCCTCGAGCCCTCGAACCACGTCACCGACAACTTTCCAGAATCGGAGTATCGCTCGCGGTGTGGCGCGCCCGGCCTGCGCGCGTACACCTGAGCGTGCGCCCCTCGAGAGAGCGCCGGTGCCGTTTATGTCGTGGGTCACCACGCCTCCGCGAAAAGGCGTCCGCCAGGTATCGTCTACCCAGGACCGCGCAAACTCTGACGCGCTTATACCAGACTTCATCGTGGCTCCCCGTGCCTCACTTGAGATGGCTGACCCGTACGCTGGTCGCCGGCAGACCGTTGTTTCAGATATCCGGCGCTGTGCTACTCGCACAGGCCGCTCTGCCGCTCACATACGCTCGCCGGGCAATCGACTGGCCTGTCTCACCCAATCGGTGAACTGAGCCTCGTCGAATTCACCTCCGTGCTTACGCTCGTGGATGTGGAGATAGCGAACGTCCTTCTGCTTGGACTCGCCGGGTGGAACCGGGCGCAGCGACGCGCCACGGAAGAACGCCACCTTCACGTACTTGGTGAAGCAATGGACGCCGAGGAACCACCCTTCATCGTCGATCCCGTACAGAGGCGAGTTCCATTTGACCGCCTTGTGCACGCCGGGGACAGCGCGGCTGATGATCGTGTCAAGCCGGCGTCCAACGTTCCTCTTCCAGCCCGGCATGGCCGCGATGTAAGCCTGGACTGGAGCATCACCGTACCCCTTGGCGATCTGCGGATTGCCGCCCGAGAGGAGGCGCGGCGCACTCTTCGCGGCCCGCCCGGGGGATGAAGGGGCTGTCTTCCCCGAGGAAGCGGCCTTCTTCGCTGATTTCTTTGAGGTCGCTTTAGCCATGCGTTGAGTCTACCTAATCCGCTTCATCATTCGAGGGTCGCACGCCGCGACGCTTGGCGAAGTATGGGAGCAGGAACAAGTAGAGGCCGGTCAGCAGGAGCAGAGCGAGGGGGAGCAACGGCGCGTACGTTACCCAGGGCGGGGGCACCCCTCCCCCGTGAGCGCGAGGGCGACAAAGTTGGCGATGACCGCCAACGTGAAGGCCATGGAGACCCAGCGGTGGGTCTGTCGGATCAGCTTGTTCCAGCTCAACGTAGCCTCCTCTGGATCATCTTCCACCCGTTCCCGGATGGATCGCGGAACCCGGCGTCGACGGTGCCGAAGCGTGCGACGGGTTCCTGCGTGAACTCGACGCCGCGGGCGAGCATCCGCTCGTAGGCGGCGCGGCAATCGTCGACGGCCAGAACAAGCGGGGGCATCGCGCCCTTGGCCACAACCTCCCGCAACGCCTGCGCTGTTGCCGCGTCGAGGAGCGGCGGCCCCGGGTTGAACAAGCCGAGCTGGAACGACGGCTGGTCGGGGTGCTGCACCGTGAGCCAGCGGAAGCCGCCGCTCCGCACGTCCGTGTGGGCGCGGAACCCGACCTTCTCGACGTAGAACGCGAGCGCCTCGTCCTGATCGCGGACGTACAGGCTGGCCACCTCGACACCTTGACTCATGGAGCCCCCTTGGCTTCGGGCTCCATTATGCCGTAAAGGGAGCTCTTTACGGAGTTGGCGCCTTACGTGAGGATGAGCCGGATGATTCCGCGTATGGCGGTAAGACGCAGCGCCTCACCGCATCCGGAGATGCTCAGCTTCCCCTAGGGCGCTGCGACCGACCGGAGGGGCCGAGCAATGCCAACGGATCGGCGCCGACAGCGCGTGCGCGGCACCTTGGTTCGCTGGCGGCGTGAGGACGGTTGTTTCCTTCCTGTCGTTTATGTCTCTTGCATCGGGTTCTGGATGCGGGCTGTACCGTCCCGGAACGTGGTGGTTCGTCGCTATTGCCCAGGAGTACACGTGTTTACTTGCCGCATGGCCTCTTTCCGCGCATACGGAAGATCGACGGGCGAGAAAGCGATTGCACAAACATTGATTGACGCAGCCCGAGTTTGTTGAGGTCTTTGCAGACGGCCGCAAAAAAACACTCTGTCTTCGGTATCTTGTCGGCGGACCCGATTGGAGGCGGCAATGTTCCCATTTCTTACGCACCGCTCGTCCGTTCCATTCCTTACCGCTCTGTCAGTCTTTGTGCTCCCGGTCTGCTCGGGCCTGGCGCAGCCGCCTGAGCCGCCGACACCGGCGGAGTATTCGGCGGTCGCCAAGCAGCACGTGGCGACACAGCCGCTGACGTCGAGTCCCGACGCGGAGGCCAATGTGGCGCTTGAGCCGCGGCGCGTGCGTGCGAACCATGGCGCGTACGTCAACCGCGACGTGTATCGGTGGAACACCCCGGCGAACATGCAGCCGATGTGCTGGGAAAACTGCATCGTGCCGATGCGGGTCGAGCCGGGCGAGCTCTTCGCGCAGGGGTACCGGACCAACCTGTCGATGATGGGCGCGTGGGTGCCGGGGAATTTCTTCCCGCG